>DAIRVB010000008.1:13284-17229 GCA_036803065.1 Streptosporangiaceae bacterium | reverse complement strand
GGTTCTCACCCTGGCGCTGGCCGCCCTGCTCTCCTCCCCCAACGTGCCGTCGGTCACCGTCCAGTCCTGGGCCAAGGTGGCGCCGGCCGACTTCCTGGCCACGGCGGCCACCGAGCTCAACGGCACCAGCGAGACCGCGACGTACGGACCGCCTTACAACCACCAGACCGGCAGCGTCCAGCGGCTGCTCTTCTCGCCGACCCAGCTCGCCGGGGTCAGGCAGCCCATCGAGCCCGCGCAGGACTTCGTGCTCCGGCCGCTGGCGACGATCTCGTCGACCAACACGGCCGTCGCGGCCGCCCTCGCCACCTACCAGGCCGCCCCCGCGGCGAAGCAGCTGGCCTGGGCCAACGCGTACGGCAACGCGGTCACCCACGTCACGTTCCCCAACGGAAACCCGGTGGTCCCGAAAGCCGCTGACGGGCCCGTCCCGGTCATGCTGGCCAACGAGCTGACCATGGCGCGCAGCGGAGGGCTCGACGCGAGCCTCCTCGCCAAGCAGCCGTTCTACGGCACCAACTTCACCGGGCCGCTGCTGTTCCTGGAGGACGGCGCCTACTTCTCCACCAAGGCCGCGGGCATGAACCTCACCGGAGAGCAGTGGGGCGTCATGAACGAGACCGGCAGCTACCCCGGCCAGCCGTGGCTGTGGCTGTACACGCTGTGGTACCAGGTCCCCGGTTTCTCCGCGTCAGCCAACGTCGACATGATCGCGGTCTACATGACCGGCCTGGGCACGCTGCTGCTGCTCGCCGTGCCGTTCATCCCGGGCCTGCGTGATGTTCCGCGGCTGATCCCGGTGCACCGCCTCATCTGGCGCCGCTGGGGGAACCCGGCTCAGCAGGGCGCCGGGAATGAGCCCCCGGCCGGGAAGTCCGGCCCGGTTGGCACCGCGGCCACCACCACCACCGCCGGCACCGCCACCTCCGGCACCGCCACCTCCGGCACCGCTGGCGGATCGCAGTTACCGCCCCGCTCACCCTGATGATCCCCAATGATCAGGCGCCGACGCAGGACTCCTGCGGCGGCGCCTGATCACAATCAGTCGGCCAGTGGGAGAAGATACCTACTGAAGGAGGCAGATGCCATGACGGGTGATGGGTACGCGCGGCCGCTGGTGGTCGTCGGCGTTGATGGTTCTGAGGAGTCGGTGGCGGCGCTGCGCTGGGCCGCTCGCTACGCGGCCGCCGCGGGAGCGTCGGTCCGGGCGATCATGGCCTGGCACTACCCCACGGCGGCGTCGGTGCCGCCGGTGGGCGTGGCCCCGCCTTCGGTGACCGGCGAGGTCAAGGAGCGCGGGGCCGCTGCCCTCGCGGAGGCTGTCGCCAAGGCGGCCGCAGACGCGTCGGCCGAGCCCATCGAAAGCGAGATCCGGTACGGGCATCCCGCCCAGGTGCTGATCGAGGAGTCACGGCACGCCGACCTGCTCGTCGTCGGCAAGAGCGGGCACGGGGCGTTCGTCGGCATGCTGGTCGGCTCGGTGAGCCAGCACTGCGTGGCCGCCGCCGAGTGCCCGGTCGTCGTGGTCCGTGGTCGCGCGGCTGGCTGATCGAGCCTGAGCTGATCAAGTTCGGGGCATCAGCCGCGGTGCGCACCGAGTTCGGCGTGCACGGCCCGGGTCAGCTCTGGCAGCGAGGCGGCCACCGCTGGGGACAGGCCCAGCCCGAAGCCGGTGTCGGCCGCCTCGACCGCGAAGACCACGAGCCGCTGCGGCGCACGGTTGAGCGCCTCGGCGAGCCGCACGGCGTCTGGGATACCGAGGCCATGCGTGCTGGCCGCCGCCGACCCGGGCGCGGCCGAGCCGAGCGTCGTGCGGTGGATTCGTCCTGGTTCCGGCGGATCGCACAGCACCGCGTCCACCACCACCGCGAGATCGGCCCCGGACCAGGCATCGAGCAGCTGGCTCGGCTCTCCGTCCGAGACGGTGAGCACGACGCCCGGCAGCTGCAGTTCACCGACCGCCGCGACGAGCGCCTGGCCGATGCCGTCGTCGCGGCGGTACAGGTTGCCGACCCCGATGACCACGGCGCGCGGCGCCGTCACCGGCGCTGCACCCTGAGGTCGAGGAAGTGCGCCGAGCAGGAGATGCACGGGTCGTAGTTACGGATGCACCGTTCACACAGCGAGGTGAGCGCGTCGTCGTCGAGCCGCAGGTTGGCCGAAACCAGATCGCGCAGGTCGGCCTCGATCGCGGCCTGGTTCTGCGACGTCGGCGGCACGATGGTGGCCGACTCGATCATGCCCTCGGCGTCAAGCTGATAGCGGTGGTAGAGCAGGCCCCGGGGGGCCTCGCTGACCCCGTGGCCGACGCCGGCCCTCGGCGGCACGTCGACGTACGGCGGCTCGGGGCGCTCGTACTCCCCGATGATCCGTAGCGCTTCGTCGGCCGCGTAGACGGTCTCGACCGCGCGCACCACAATGCTGCGGAACGGGTTGCGGCAGGCGGGACCGAGGCCGGCGTCGGCGGCCGCCTGCCGGGCGACGGGTGAGAGCTGGCCGGAGTTGATGGTGTAGCGAGCCAGCGGGCCGGTGAGGTAGCGGTGGCCGTCCAGCGTCGCGTGCAGCGCGGTCGAGTGCGGCACCTGGTGCTCGACGACGTGGTCGCCGAATTCGGCGGCCGGGAAGGCGAGCCCGGCTGAGGACGCGACCTGCCCGCGCTCGATCGCGTAGCGGTCCGGCTCATGCACGGCCAGCAGCTCGTGCTCCAGCTCCATGTCCGGGAAATCGAAGCCGGCCACCCATCCCGCTGTCGCCAGCGCGTCGTCGAGAGCATGACGCAGCTGCTCGGCCAGCGGGACCAGCTCGGCCTGGGTGGGCGCGCGGTAGAAGCCGCCAACCCGTGGATTGACCGGGTGGATCGCCCGGCCACCGACCGCCTCGAGGATGGCGTTGCCGGCCTTCTTCAGCCGGAGCCCGCGTTCGACCAGGTCCCTGTGGTCGCGGGCGAGCGCGACCGCGTCCGGGTAGCCAAGGAAGTCCGGCGCGTGCAGCAGGTAAATGTGCAGCGCGTGGCTGGAGATCCACTCGCCGCAGTACAGCAGCCGGCGCAGGGCCGCGATGCGCTCGTCCACGCTGATGGCGCAGGCGTCCTCGATGGCCAGCCAGGCACTCGTCTGGTAGGCGACCGGGCAGATGCCGCAGATGCGCGAGGTGATGTCAGTGACCTCGGTGTGCTGCCGCCCGCGCAGGAACGCCTCGAAGAACCGCGGCGGCTCGTAGATCTGCAGCTCGGCGCGGGTGACCTGGCCATCGGCGACGACGACGCGCAGCGCGCCCTCGCCTTCGATCCGGGCCAGCGCGCTCACTTGCAACTGCCTGCTGCGGTGCGTCACCGGCCGTCCCTTCCCTCCGCGAAGCCCGGCGCCGCCACGTTGAACGTGGACAGGACCAGGTCTACCGCGCCAGAACTCATCCCGCAGGCCCGCAGCTGGCTGGTCAGCGCGGGCAGGTTAGCGCCGGTCATCGGCCCGAAGCAGCCGTAGCATCCCCGCCGCACGGCCGGGCAGAGCGCACCGCAGCCGGCGTGGGTGACCGGGCCGAGGCACGGTGTGCCGTCGGCGACCATGACGCAGGTCAGCCCCCGGCGCTTGCATTCGGTACAGACGCTGGTGTCGGGAACGTCAGGCCTGCGCCCGGCCAGGAACGCCGAGATCACCTCGAGAAGCTGCCCCTTGTCGATGGGGCAGCCGCGCAGCTCGAAGTCGACCGGCACGTGGGCGGAGATGGCTGTCGAGGTGGCGAGGGTGTCGATGTACTGCGGGCTGGCGTAGACGGCCGCCGTGAACTCGTTCACGTCGCCAAAGTTGCGCAGCGCCTGAATGCCGCCGGCGGTCGCGCAGGCGCCGATGGTGACCAGGACCTTCGATTGCTCGCGCACCCGCAGGATGCGCTCGGCGTCGCCGGGCGTGGTGATCGAGCCCTCGACCAGCGAGACGTCGTACGGCC
>DAIRVB010000008.1:11828-13274 GCA_036803065.1 Streptosporangiaceae bacterium | reverse complement strand
GGGCAGAACCTGGCTGGAGGCCTCGAGGAAGTGCGCGATCCGCACCTGATCGGCGACGACCAGCAACTCATCCTCGCAGTCAAGCAGGGTCAGCTGGCAGCCGTCGCACGAGGCGAACTTCCACACGGCGAGGGTCGGCGGATCGTTCATCAGAGCTCCCGGACGGCGAGCAGGGGCTGGGCACACGCGTAGTCGACGACGGGGCCGTCGCGGCAGACCAGCAGCGGGCCGAGCTGGCAGTGGCCGCACAATCCGACACCGCACTTCATGTTCCGCTCCAGCGACACGCGGATGTCGGCCGCCGCGATCCCTTTGCTCATCAGCACGTTCGCCGAGAACCGCATCATCGGTTCCGGCCCGCACACGAACGCGATCGTGTGCTCCGGGTCCAGCGCCAGCCGGCTGAGTGGCTCGGTGACGAAGCCGACCGGGCCGCTCCAGCCTTCGGCCGGCTGATCCACGGTGAGCTCGACATGCACGCCGGGGATGGCGGCCCACGCGTCGAGCTGGTCGCGGAAAAGGAACTCCGCCGGGCTGCGGGCGCCGGCGATGAGCACGATCCCGCGGTAGGAGTCGCGATGGGCCAGGGCGCCGAGAAGAACCGGCCGGAGTGGTGCCAGCCCGACGCCGCCCGCGACTATCACCAGGTCATGGCCGACTGCGGTGTCGAGTCCCCAGCCTGCGCCGAACGGCCCCCTGGCGCCAACCAGGTCGCCGGGCGCGGCCCGGTGCAGCGCACGGCTCACCGCGCCAACATCCCGGATGGTCTGGGTGAGCGAGCCGTCACCGGCCGACGGGTCACCGCTGATGGAGATCGCGATCTCGCCGACTCCACGGCTGTAGAGCATGGTGAACTGGCCCGGCTGGAACGGCGGCAGGGCCTCGCCGGCCGGCTCCATGCGCAAGGTGACCGAGTCATGGGTCTCGGCGTGGCGCTCGACGACCCGGTACGGGACCGGCAGCATCGTCTCGCGGTCAGCGCTCACGAGGGCTCCCGTACAGGTCGAGCAGCCGGGCCCGGGTGCTCTGCAGCCGCGCCAGCAGGACCTCGATGAGTCCCAGGGCCAGTGGGTAGCCGAGCGCCGGATCCTGCTGCGCGAGCGTGCGCAGCGCCGCAGTATCCAGCTGGACCGCCGAGACCGGCCCCTGCGCGGTAGCGGTGAAGTGCCAGTGGTGCGGCGGCACCAGCCATGACCAGCCCAGCACGTCCCCCGGGCCGAGGGTCTGCACCACCGACTGGCCGCGGCCGGGGAATGACGTCTCCAGCGCCACCTGGCCGGCCAGGATCAGCCAGCAGCCCAGCGCGAGCTGCCCTTCCTCGAACAACCGCGTGCCGGCGGCGAATTCAACCGGCTGCGCGGCACTGGCTACCGCCGCGCGCTGCGCCGCGGTCAGCCCGTCGAACAGCGCGAAGCCGGAGAGCTGGTCAACGCTGGTCATCGGGAC
>DAIRVB010000008.1:0-11818 GCA_036803065.1 Streptosporangiaceae bacterium | reverse complement strand
CCCGGCGTCCCGCAGCTCGGCCAGCCGGCCGACCTCGGCGGTGATATCGATCTCGGTCGGGCACCAGGCGATGCAGCGCCCGCAGCCGACGCAACCGGAGCCGCCGAACTGGTCGTGCCAGGTGCTGAGCTTATGCGTGATCCATTGCCGGTACTTGCTGTCGCCGGACACCCGTACGCTGCCGCCGTGCAGGTAGGAGAAGTCCGTTTCGAAGCACGAGGCCCAGCGCTGCGAGCGCTGCCAGGTCGCGCCGGCCAGATCGGTGAGATCCTCGGTGGTGGTGCAGAAGCAGGTAGGGCAGACCATCGTGCAGTTGCCGCAGGTCAGGCAGCGGCTGGCCACGTCGGCCCAGTGCGGTGACTCCCGGCTGTCGCGCAGCAGCGCGGCGATGTCACCAGCCGGCATCTGCCGCCCCATGCGCGTCGCGGCGGCCGCGACGGCGGCGGAGGCGTCGTCGACCTCGGCCTCCGTCGCGGCCCGGTGGGTGAGCGCGGCGAGGACCCGCTGGCCCTCCTCACTCCCGACGTCCACCACGAAACGGTGCCCGGACTCGTCGATCCGCTCGGTCAGGGCGAGGTCGTACCCCGGGCCGGGAGCGGGCCCGGTGCCCATCGACGCGCAGAAGCACACACCACCCGGCTCCGTGCAGCCGGCGGCGACCACGAACAGGCCCTTCCGGCGGCGGACGAACGCGCCGTCCGGATGCTCGCCGGACAGGACGGCGCCGAGCTTCGCGATCGCGGCGAGGTCGCATGCGCGCACGCCCAGGAAGGCGTAGCGGACGGGCTCCTCCGGCGCGGGCGAGAACCCGTCGCCGTCGACGGACCAGAGCGGTTGCCGCGGTGGATGCAGGAACTGCTTCCACGACTGCGATCCGGCCGAGTGGGCGAACACCGCCGCGTCCCCGCGCCGGCGCAGCCGGTAGTGCCCGGGGGCGCTCTCGACGCCCCAGCCGGACGGCAGGTCCTCGCCGGAGCTGAGCTCGGCCAGGACGATCGCCTCGTCGCGGACGGTCGGCCCGATCACCCGGTAGCCGTCCGCGATCAGCGCCGCGATCAATTCATCCAGGCTGCCCCGGGGCAGCACCGCTGGGCCGGTCATGCCGATCCCCCCGTTCACCATGTCGCTCCGCTGCTCTGGTAGGGACGGGTCGCCTGCTGGATCGCCGTGAGGTAGCCACCGCGCCCGTACGCCGCCTGGTCCGTGCCCGCTGGTACCCGCAGGAGGCCGCGCAGGTCGGCGACCGCACCGAATCCCTTGTGCTTCATCCACGTGGCCAGGCCGTCGAGCAGCACCGCCGCATGGCCGGGGCCGTGCCGGAGCAAGGATGATGTCGTCATCACGACGTCGGCGCCGGCCAGCAGGTACGCGGCGACATCCGCGGCCTCCTCGACGCCGGTGCTTCCGGCCAGCGAGGCACGGACCCGTCCGCGCAGCAGCGCGATCCAGGCCCGGGGCAGCCTGGCTTCCGCCGGGCTGGACAGTTCAAGCGCGGTGCTCACGGTCAGGGTCTCCGGATCGATGTCGGGCTGCATGAACCGGTTGAACAAGACCAGGCCGTCCGCCCCGAACTTGTCGAGGCGCAGCGCGATCTCGCCGATGGAGCTGAAGTAGGGGCCCAGCTTGACCGCGACCGGAATGCTGACCGCCGCCTTCACCGTGCCCAGGACGTCGACGTGCCGCTGCTCCACATCGCGCCCGGGGGTGAGCGGGTCGCCGGGCAGATAGTAGATGTTCAGCTCGATCGCCGCCGCGCCCGCCTGCTCCATCGCGCTGGCGTAGTCGGTCCACCCTCCGGCGGTGACGCCGTTGAGGCTGGCGATCACGGGAACGTCGACCGCGGCGGCGGCTCGTTCCAGCAGGCTCAGATAACGGCGCGATCCCGCCTGGCCAGGAGCATCCGGCAGGTAGGACAGCGACTCGGGGAAGCTCTCGGTGCCCGCTTCGGCCAGCCGGGCATCCTGCAGCGCCTCGCGGCGCAGTTGTTCCTCAAACAGGGAGGGCAGCACGACGGCGCCGACCCCGGCGTCAGCCAGCCGTTCCACGCCAGCCAGGGTTTTGGCCAGCGGAGAGGCCGACGCGACGAGCGGGCTGCGAAGATGCAGGCCCATGTAGTCGGTGGTCAAATCCATGATCAGCTCCTGCGCGCGTCGGCGGGGAATCTCTCAGGGCCGTGAGTGGCCATCTCCTCGTAGACCGCCCAGCGCTGGTCGACGGCCTCCTGGGCCAGGGCCTGGAGCCGCTCGGCCTCCGCCGGATCGGTCCGGGCCAGGATGCGGTACCGCAGCTCACGCTGGGTGTACTCGGTCAGCGCGAGCCGCGGCCGCGGTGAATCGAGCAGGAACGGGTTCCGCCCGTCGGCGCGGAGCACCGGGTCGTACCGCATCAGCGGCCAGTATCCGCTGGCCACCGCGCGGTACTGCTGGTCCATGCCGTCGCGCATCTCGATGCCATGCGCGATGCAGTGGCTGTAGGCGATGATCAGCGAGGGGCCGTCGTACGCCTCCGCCTCCCGGAAGGCCCGCAGCGTGTGCTGCGGATCGGCGCCCATCGCCACCCGGGCGACGTAGACGCTGCCGTAGGCGACCGCCTGCAGCGCGAGGTCCTTCTTGGGCATCTTTTTGCCGGCCGCGGCGAACTTGGCGACCGCGCCCAGCGGCGTCGCCTTCGACATCTGGCCGCCGGTGTTGGAGTAGACCTCGGTGTCGAGTACCAGCACGTTGACGTTGCGCCCGCTGGCCAGTACGTGGTCAAGACCACCGGATCCGATGTCGTAGGCCCAGCCGTCCCCGCCGACAATCCACACGCTGCGCCGGACCAGGTGATCGAGGACGCTGCGCAGATCCGCCACGGCCGGATCGTCGCCGTCCAGCTGATCAAGCCGGCCCTTGAGCCTGTCGACCCGCTCGCGCTGCGCGGCGTATTCCGATTCGCGCCGCTGCGGCGCACTGAGGATCTCGTCGACCAGGCCGGCGTCCAGCCCGTCCCGCAACTCGGCCAGGCGCCGGCGGGCCAGTTCCAGGTGCAGGTCGGCGGCGAGCCGGTAGCCGAGCCCGAACTCGGCGTTGTCCTCGAACAGGGAGTTGGACCAGGCGGGGCCGCGCCCGGCTGCATCCGTGGTCCACGGGGTGGTCGGCAGGTTCCCGCCATAGATGGATGAGCAGCCGGTGGCATTGGCGATCATGGCCCGGTCGCCGAACAACTGGGAGAGCACCTTGAGGTACGGGGTCTCGCCACAGCCGGCGCAGGCACCCGAGAATTCGAACAGCGGCTGCAGGAACTGGGTGCCGCGCACCGTGCCAAAATCCACCCGGGACCGGTCGTTGACCGGCAGGGTCTCGAAGAACCCGATGTTCTCCCGCCCGGCCGCCAGCAGCGGCTCACCCGCGGCGAGGTTGATCGCCCGGCGGTTGGCCGTACCGTGGTTGGCCGCACCGTGCTGGCCAGCACCGGGGCCCGGCTCAGCCGGCGCCGACACGGGGCAGGCCTCCACGCACAGCGCGCAGCCGGTGCAGTCCTCCAGGTAAACCTGGAGCGTGTAGCGAGTGTCCGGGACGCCGCGCACCTCTAGTGGCATGGACTCGAAGCTGTCCGGTGCCCCGGCCAGCTCCGCCTGGTCGTAGAACTTGGACCGGATCACGCTGTGCGGGCACACGAAACTGCAGTTGCCGCACTGGATGCACAGGTCCGGATCCCAGACGGCGACAAGCTCGGAGACGTTGCGCTTCTCGAAGGCCGTGGTGCCGCTCGGGTAGGTGCCGTCCACCGGCAGCGCGCTGACCGGCAGGTCGTCACCACGGCCCGCCATCATCTCCGCGGTGACCGTGCGGACGAACTCCGGTGCGCCAGCAGGGACAGTCGGCGGCAGGCCGCGGGTGGCCGTCACCCGGGCCGGGACCTCGACGCGGT
This sequence comes from Streptosporangiaceae bacterium, assembly GCA_036803065.1. Lineage (GTDB taxonomy): Bacteria > Actinomycetota > Actinomycetes > Streptosporangiales > Streptosporangiaceae > JAWWPY01. The sequence goes on along the minus strand of DAIRVB010000008.1, from coordinate 7,909 downwards.
GCAGCGCGGCGAGCGCCTGGTCCACGGCGGCGTTGTTGCGGTCCACGACCTCGGGGCCGCGCCGGCCGTAGGTCTTGGCGATCGACGCCTTGATCGCCCCGATCGCCTCGTCGGCGGGCAGCACCCCGGAGATGGCGAAGAAGCACGTCTGCAAGACGGTGTTGGTCCGGCCCTCCAGGCCAGCCTCCCTGGCTACCTGGCCTGCGTCGATGGTGTACAGGCTGATTCCCTTGGCCAGGATCTGCTCCTGCACGGGGCGGGGTAGCGAGTCCCAGACCTGCTCAGCCGGATGCGAGCTGTTCAGCAGCAGCGTCGCACCCGGTGCGGCGAGGCCCAGCACATCGGCCCGTTCAAGCAGGCCCGCCTGATGGCAGCCGACGAAGCCGGCCTGCTGGACGAGGTAGGGCGCCTTAATGGGCGACGGGCCGAAGCGAAGGTGCGAGACGGTCTGCGAGCCTGACTTCTTCGAGTCGTACACGAAATAACCCTGGGCGTGCAGCCGGTCGTCCGCGCCCAGGATCTTGATGGTGTTCTTGTTCGCGCCGACCGTCCCGTCCGAGCCGAGACCGAAGAATACCGCGCGGACGGTGTCCGGCGGCTCAATGTCCAGCGCCCGGTCATACGGCAGGCTCGTGCCGCTCACGTCGTCGGTGATCCCGATGGTGAACCGCCGCCGCGGCGTGTCCCGCGCCAGTTCGGCCAGCACCCCCGCGACCATGCCCGGGGTGAATTCCTTGGACGACAGCCCATAGCGGCCGCCGATGACGGCAGGCATGACCTCACGGCCGCCCGCCGCGTGCGACTCCGCCAGGGCAGCTAGCACGTCAAGGAACAGCGGCTCGCCCAGCGAGCCCGGCTCCTTGGTCCGGTCCAGCACGGCGACGGCGCGCGTGCTGGCAGGCAGCGCGGCCATCAGCGCCTCGGCCGGGAACGGGTTGAACAGCCGCATCTGCGCCACGCCGACCCGCTCCCCGCGCACGGTGAGGTGCGCCACCGTCTCAGCGGCGGTCTGTGCGCCACTGCCCATCAGGACGAGCACCCGATCGGCATCCGGGTGGCCGGTGTAGTCGACCAGGTGGTATTGCCGCCCGGTCCGCTCACCCAGCAGGTCCATGGCCCCCGTCACCGCGTTGGGGATGCGCGCGTAGAACGGGTTGACCGTCTCCCGCGCCTGGAAGTAGATGTCCGGGTTCTGCGCCGTGCCGCGGATGAACGGGTGGTCCGGCGACAGCCCACGCCCCCGGTGCGCCCGTACCAAGTCGGCCGGCACCAGGGCGCGCAGGTCGTCGTCGGTCAGCAGCTCGATCGTGTTCAGCTCATGGGAAGTACGGAACCCGTCGAAGAAATGCACGAATGGCACCCGGGTCGCCAGGGTGGCCGCCTGGGCGACCAGCGCAAGGTCGTGTGCCTCCTGAACCGAGCCGGAGGCGAGCATGGCGAAACCGGTCTGCCGCACCGCCATCACGTCGGAATGGTCACCGAAGATGGACAGGCCCTGCGCGGCCAGCGACCTCGCGGCCACATGCAGCACCGCCGGGGTGAGCTCCCCGGCGATCTTGTACATGTTCGGGATCATCAGGAGCAGGCCCTGCGAGGCGGTGAACGTCGTGGTCAGCGCCCCGCTCTGGAGGGCGCCGTGCAGCGCCCCCGCCGCACCGCCCTCGCTCTGCATCTCCATCACGGTCGGCACGCTGCCCCACACGTTGCGGCGGCCCTGGCTGGCCCACTCGTCGGCCAGTTCCGCCATGGGCGAGGACGGCGTGATCGGGTAGATGCAGCACACCTCGTTGAGCCGGTAGGCCACCGAGGCCGCCGCCTCGTTGCCGTCAACCGTGGCGCGCATCAGTCAACCTCCGCGATCATTTCGATGGCGTGCACCGGGCACTGGTCATGGCAGGTGCCGCAGCCGGTGCAGCGGTCGTAGTCGAACCGGTACCGATTCCCCTCGCCCAGCTTGATCACCGCATCCTCGGGGCACGCGCCCAGGCAGCCGTCGCACTCGAAGCAGTTGCCGCAGGACAGGCAGCGGCCGGCCTCGTAGGCCGCCTGCTGCCCGGTCAGCCCCCCGACCACCTCGGTGAAGTCGCTGACCCGGTCGCGCGGGTCGAGTTCGGGCTGGTGGCGCTGCCCGGCGTCGCTGAAGTACCAGGGGTGGAGCATGTCGAAGGTGACCGTCTGATGCTGGCCGGGACGGACCAGCGCCGCCCCCCGCAAGTAGGCGTCGATCTGCCGGGCGGCCTTCTTGCCGTGCCCGACACCCACCGTGACGGTCCGCTCGGCGGGCACCATGTCGCCGCCCGCGAACAGCCCCGGGCAGCCGGTCATCATCGACGGTGACACCTGCACCGTGCCGTCTTTGGCGAACTCGACCCCGGGCACCCGGCGCAGGAATGCGGTATCGGTCTCCTGGCCGACGGCCAGGATGACAGTGTCCGCGGCCAGTGTCTCGAACCGCCCGGTCGGCTGCGGCCTGCCCGAGGAGTCGAGTTCCATCACCTCGACCGTCAATTGAGGACCGTCAAAGGCCGTGATGGTGTGCAGCCAGTTGATGCGGATGCCTTCGCGTTCCGCCTCCTGGACCTCTTCTTCGTGAGCAGGCATCTGGGCCCGAGTGCGCCGGTACACGATCAGCGCGTCCTCGGCGCCGAGCCGGCGGGCCACCCTGGCCGCGTCCATCGCGGTGTTGCCGCCGCCGTAGACCGCGACCCGCCGGCCAATCGCGGGATGGCCGCCGGAGGCGACCTCGCGCAGGAACGACAGCGCGTCCACGATCCGCCCGGCCTCCCTCGCCGGGATGTCCACCCGCTTCGAGAGGTGGGCGCCGACCGCGACGAATACCGCGTCGAATCCGCCCTCGGCCCGCTCGGCGGCGAGGTCCTCGACCCGGTGCCCGCAGGTGATCGTGACCCCGAGCGCCTCGATCCGGGCCAGTTCACCGGCCAGTACGTCCCGGGGCAGCCGGTAGGCGGGGATGCCGTAACGCATCATCCCGCCAGGCTCGGCGCTGAGATCGCGGATCTCCACCTCGTGGCCGGCCCGCGCCAGGTGGTAGGCGGCGGACAGGCCGCTTGGGCCACCCCCCACGATCAGCACCCGGCGGCCAGTGCGGGCGGCAGGCGGGTCGAAGCGCCAGCCCTGCTCGAGCGCGAGGTCGCCGAGGAACCGCTCCACCCCGTGGATGGACACCGCGCTGTCCAGTTCGACCCGGTTGCAGGCGGTCTCGCAGGGGTGGTAGCAGACCCGGCCATGGATGGCCGGCATCGGGTTGTCGGCGGTCAACTGCCGCCACGCCCGCTCATGCTGGCCCGCCTGCATGAGCGCCAGCCACGCCTGGATGTTCTCCCCGGCCGGGCACCCGGCGTTGCAGGGCGGCAGCAGGTCCAGGTAGACGGGCCGGCTGGCCCGCACCGGCCCGGCCCGGGCCGCCCCGTGCAGCAGGTCCGGCAGCGGAGCGATGTCGCGCCGCGGGCCGCTCATACTCTGCTCCCCGCTCGCCTGCGGGGCGCCTTCAGGCACCGCCTTCCCTCGTCGCTCGTTCCTCGCTCCTGCGTCCAGGCGGCACCGCGCCCCTCCGGCTCGCTCATGCTGTGTCTCCCGCTGTGTCTCCCGCTCGCACAGCCCCTGTTCCGCGGGCTCGCGGCCCGCCGCGTTCAGCTGACATGCCCATAGTCTCGCCATGGCGGCGGCGCAGACCTAGGGCCGAAGGACCCTCTATCTATCCGGACGCATAACGCCCACTCCGGTCAGCGCCGTATTCGAGCATCCTGCGCCGCGTCGCCTGGAGCCGTTTGGCGACCACCGCGACCAGCCGTTCGGTGATCTGGTAGCCGAACTCTGGATCCTCCGCGCAACTCTGCCGGACCCACGCGGCGTCCAGCACGAACGCCTCTGTGGACTGCACGGCCACCGCACCGAACTGCCACTGGAACGGCGGGAAGAACCAGGAGACGCCGATCATGTCGCCGCGGCCGAGGGTCTCGACCACAATCCGCCCATTTCCCGGCACGTCCACGTCCACGGCGACCTGGCCGGCCCGGATGAGCCAGAAATGCGTGGCTACCGTGCCGGCCTTGAAGAAGCGGTGCCCGGCCGGCACGGTGACCAGCGAAGCCATCCCCGCCAGCCGGGCCAGATGATCATCTGACATGCCGTGCAGGAAATGATTGCCCGCGAGCGCCGCTGACCGTACTCCAGTCATCGGATGCCTCCTTTCCCTAGTCGGCAGCGGGCGGCCAGGCCGTCAGGCGGTCAGGCACCCGTCTAGGCGGTCAGAGGTGGCTGCCCACGATCGCCGTCAGGTCGACGAGGCGGCATGTGTAACCCCACTCGTTGTCGTACCAGCCGAAGATCTTGACCAGGTCGCCCGAGGCCTGGGTCAGCCCGGAGTCGAACACGCAGGAGGCGCTGTCCCCGATGATGTCGCGGGAGACCAGCGGATCGGTGCTGTAGCGCAGCACGCCGGCCAGGCTGCCCGCCGCCGCGTCACGGAAGGCGGCGTTGACCTCATCCACGGTCACCTCACGGCCCAGCACGGCGGTGAGGTCGGTCAGCGACCCGTCCTCGACCGGAACCCGCACGGCAACACCGTCGAGCCGGCCGGCGAGCTCGGGAATGACCAGGCCGGTGCTGCGCGCCGCGCCGGTCGTGGTCGGCACGATGCTCACTGCGGCACTGCGCGCGCGGCGCGGGTCCTTGTGCGGCCCATCGAGCAGGTTCTGGTCCCCTGTGTAGGCGTGCACGGTGGTCATAAGCCCGCGAACCAGGCCGAATGCGTCGTTCAGTACCTTCGCCATCGGCGCCACGCAGTTCGTGGTGCAGGACGCGTTCGAGATCACATCATGGCGGTGCGGATCGTAGTCCGCGGTGTTGACCCCCAGCACCACGGTGAGGTCGACGCCCTTGCCCGGCGAGGAGAGCAGCACCTTGCGGGCACCGCTCTTGAGGTGCACGGCCGCGTCGTCGCGGGCCTGGAACCGGCCGGTGGATTCGATGACGATGTCGACACCGAGCCCGGCCCAGTCGATCGCGGCCGGGTCGGCGTGCGCCAGCACCCGGATCGGGCGCCCCGCCACCAGGAGGGAATCGTCGGTGTGGGTTACCGCCTGCTCCAGCGGCCCGAAGGTCGAGTCGAAGGCCAGCAGGTGCGCCAGGACTGCCGCATCGGTGATGTCGTTGACCGCCACCACCTCGATGTCGTCCCGCTCCAGGGTCCTGCGTACGAACGCGCGACCGATCCGGCCGAAGCCGTTGATGCCAACTCTGATGGTCATTAGGCCCTCCCGGGCAATCGCTCCGGTCGAGCCGCCCAGGTAATCCTACTGCGGCTCCACTAGCAGCCTCCCGCGCCTGGCTGCGGATCGCTAAAGGCATTGGGCACGACCTGCCGGGACCATTGGGCCTCGCGGAGCGCAGGCCCGCGGACCAAAACCGCGGGGGGGTAAGGGGGACCACCGGTCGATTTGCCGGGACCTTGGTCCCTAGTGGCGGATGACCCCCGCCGTGACACAGTTGGTGCCTCAGCCGGGGGCCACGTGTGGAGGCGCCATGACCACGGACGTCAGACAGCTGGAAGCGCTGACGCGGGAGGAGTCCCTCCGGCTGCTTGGCAGCACGTCCCTGGGCCGCGTCGTATTCACCCATTTCGCGCTCCCGGCCATCCGGCCGGTCAACCACATGGTGGAGGGCGACAAGATCATCATCCGGACACATCTGGGCACCGTGATCGCCTCGGCTGTGGACGGTACGGGCACCGTGGTCGCCTACGAGGCCGACATGATCGGCCCGGATGATCATCTCGGCTGGAGCGTGATCGTCGTCGGCCTGGCCAGCCGGCTGATCGACGCCAGCGAGATCGCCCGGTACCAGCGTGCGCTACGGCCATGGGTGTCCGGGAACATGGACGAGGTCATCGTCATCACGGCGGACATCGTGGACGGATTCCGGCTCACCCGCTCAGCGGGGTAGTCCTGACGCCCCCTGCTCCGCTGCCCACATGCGGGCATAAAGGCCGCCTTCCATGAGCAGGGCATTGTGCGTGCCGCGGTTCACCACTCCCCCCCGGTCCAGCACGACGATCTCGTCGAGCTGGTCCAGGCCGGCTAGGTCATGGGTGATCAGCAGGGTCGCCCTGTCCTCGGTGACGGCCAGCAGGTCCGCGGTGAGCGCACGGCGGCTGGCCGGGTCGAGGTGCGCGGTCGGCTCGTCCAGGATGAGCAGCGCGGGATCGGCCAGCAGCGCCCTGGCCAGCGCAATCCGCTGCCGCTCGCCACCCGACACGGCCACGCCGCGAGGGCCGACCGGGGTTGCCCACCCCATCGGCAGGGAGCGGATCCAGTCAAGCAGCCGTGCCCGGGCGGCCACTGCGTCCAGATCGTCGTCGCTCGCATCCGGCCGGGCCAGCCGGATGTTCTCACGGATCGTGGTGTCGAACAGGTGCGGGTCCTGCGCGCAGCCGCTGATCACGGTCCGCACGTCGTCGGCGGAATAGCTGGCCAGGCTGGCGCCGCCCAGCGTGGCTGTGCCGCCCGCCAGGTCGCAGAACCGCAGCAGCACGGCCGCGACCGTCGACTTCCCGGCCCCGCTGGGACCGACCAGGGCAACCCGCCGCCCGGCGGCCAGATCGAGATCGACACCGTCGATGGCCAGCGGGCCGCCCGGCTCATACCGCACCTGGGCACCGCGCAGCGTCACCCGCAGCGGGCCGCCTGGCAACGGCAGTGCCGCGGCCGGGTCGCGGACCGGGTCCGGCGCGTCGAGCACAGCGCTCACCCGGGCGGCGCTGCCCCGGGCCTTGCCGAGTTCGATCGCGGCCGTGGGCAGGCTGGTCACCGTCTCGAAGGCGGCCAGCGCGGTGAGGGTGATCACGGCGAGCGGCACCCGGCTCAGCGTGCCGGCACCGGTGGCGGCGACCCCGAGCACGAGCACCCCCCAGAGGGTCAGCCCGGCCACGGCCGCCGACAGCCCGGCGCCCAGTCCTGCTCCCGCTGCGGACCCGCGGGCCAGCTCGGTCAGCTCGGCGTCCGCGGCGTCGGCGCGGCCGAGCGCGGCGTCCTGCGCACCGAACGCATGCAGGTCCGCCGCACCGGCGAGCAGGTCAGCGACCCGCGCGGCCAGCTCACCGCGGGCTGACGCCAGGCGCCGCCCCGACTGGCGGGCGCGCGCCGCGGCCAGCCAGGACACCACGACGCAGCCGACCAGGAGCCCGGCCGCGAGCACCGCGCCGGCCGGGGCCAGGATGAGCAGCACCGCCATCACCGCCCCGCCCCCGACCAGGAAGGCGGTCAGCGGCGGGGCGATCCCGCGGATAAACAAATCCTGCGTGGCGTCGACGTCGGAGACCAGCCGGGCGAGCAGGTCACCGGATCGCAGATCCCGCAGCCCGGCCGGGGCCAGCCGTTCGAGCTGCCGGTAGACGCGGACCCGGACGTCGGCGAGCACGCGGAACGCCACGTCGTGCGAGGCGAGACGCTCGCTGTAGCGGAGGACGCCGCGCCCGATGGACAGGGCCCGGACGGCGACCACGGCGACTGAGATGGCGGCGATGTTGGGGTGCAGCGAGGCCCTGGCCAGCAAGAAACCTGACACGGCGAGCAACGCGACCCCGCAGCTGGTGGCCGCCGCCCCGGCCAGCACCGCGATGAGCAACTGGCCGCGCAGCGGCTGGGCCAGCCCGAGCAGCCACAGCAGCGGATCCCGGTGCGGGCTGCCAGGACGGACTGGCTCGGCCGCGGGCCTGCCAGCCGCGGGCCTGCCAGCCGCGGACCTGGCGGTCACGGGGCTGGCGGTCACGGGGCTGGCGGTCACGGCGCCGCTGCCAGTGCCAGGGCGCCGGCCCGGGTCAGGCAGCCGGCGGCTAGCACGATCCGCCCGTGGTCCAGGGACACCACCCGGCCCGCCCCCGCTGCCCGGC
>DAIRVB010000007.1:6444-17779 GCA_036803065.1 Streptosporangiaceae bacterium | reverse complement strand
TCGTCGTTCATCGCCATCCGGCGGAACGTCTCGCGGATGTCGCGGGCCGCGGCGATCGGGTCCGGGTTGCCGTTCGGGCCCTGCGGGTTGACGTAGATGAGGCCCATCTGGACCGCGGCGAGGGGGGTCTCGAGCTCCCGGTCGCCGGTGTAGCGCTCGTCGTCGAGCCAGGTGGTCTCGGGACCCCAGTAGACGTCCTCGTCGGGCTCCCATTCGTCCGCGCGGCCGCCGGCGAAGCCAAAGGTCGTGAAGCCCATCGACTCCAGGGCGACGTTGCCGGTGAGGACGATGAGGTCGGCCCACGAGATCTTCTGGCCGTACTTCTTCTTGACCGGCCACAGCAGCCGGCGGGCCTTGTCGAGGCTGACGTTGTCCGGCCAGCTGTTGAGCGGCGCGAAGCGCTGCTGGCCGGCGCCCGCGCCACCGCGGCCGTCGCTGATGCGGTAGGTACCCGCGCTGTGCCACGCCATCCGGATCATGAGCGGGCCGTAGTGGCCGAAGTCGGCCGGCCACCAGTCCTGCGAGGTCGTCAGCACCTCCGCGATGTCCCGCTTCACCGCCGCGAGGTCGAGGGTCTTGAACGCCTCGGCGTAGCTGAACTCCTCGCCGAGGGGGTTGGCCACGGCGGGGTTCTTGGCGAGGATCTTCAGGTTGAGCTTGTTCGGCCACCAGTCACGGTTGGCGTCACCCATGGTGGGGTGCGTGAGGCCACCGCGGGCGACCGGACATCCCCCGCTCTCCGGGGTCGCGTCTTCGACGACTACTGGATCATGGTTCTCAGACATGGGAATCCTTCCGGGCTAGGCGGATCACGGTGCTCAGGAACTGCGGGCGGTGGAACAGCCGGGGCACAGGCCCCAGTAGATGACCTCGGCCTCGTCGATCGAGAAGCCGTGGTCGTCGGACGCGGTCAGGCAGGGCGCCTCGCCGACCGCGCAGTCGACGTCAGCGACGACACCGCACGACCGGCACACGACGTGGTGGTGGTTGTCCCCGACGCGTCCCTCGAACCGGGCCGGGCTGCCGGCCGGTTCGATGCGGCGCAGGAGTCCCGCCGCGGTGAGCGCGTGGAGGGCCTCATACACGGCTTGAAGGGAGACATGGCCTACGCGATCACGCACCCCGGAGGCGATCGCCTCGACGCCGAGGTGGTCACCGTCCCGGACGGTCTCGAGCAGTGCGACGCGGGCGGCCGTCACCCGCAGGCCGGCACCGCGCAGCTCCTCGGCGGTGGTCGGAGTCTGGGATGCGGTCATGGCGCCAAACCTACCTTCATAAATGCGAATGATACAAGACAACGAATAGTTCAAGTCTAGTGCCGTAGCAGGTCACGTTTGCCCGGCCGGGTGCTTTGCCTGCGGGTCCTGATCCCCGACACTGGGCCGGTGACCGGAGGCAAAACCCCGCGCCTGGTTCGTCCGTGGATCTGCCAATGGTGTGTAACGGCAGGGTTTCCGCCCGCCCGTGCGCGGCAGATGGCCAAGACGCCGTTTTGCTGGCTCTAGCTACTACCATCAACGGGAAGTAATCGTTAAATTACTTTCAGTGCGTTCGGCGTAGGTGGGAGGCGGGCATCGTGAAACTGGCAGCACATGCGGCCGTGGTGACCGTACTCCTCGCGGCTCCGGCGGCGGTGATCGCCGCCTGTGCGTCAGGCCAGGTGATCATTGCTCAGGAACTGGCCATTACTGTGCCCACGTCGGCGTGCCACGATGTCGTGTTCCCCGCCAGCGCCGCGGGGTCGTGGGTGATCCCTGGCGGAGGGGTCAACGTGTTCAGCAACGGCCCGGCTGATGAGGGAACGGGCGCGGTGTGCTCGGCGTCGCTTTCCAGGAGCAACGGCCAGGAGGCGGGGCTTGAGTGGCAGTGCGCCGAACTGATCAACCGCCTCTACCTCACCAGGGGCTGGATCAAGGCGCCGTCCTCGAGGAACCAGGTTTCCTGGCCGGGAGACGCGGGGCCGGCCTTCTACCGCGGCGCGCCGGGGAACCTGGCCAAGCAAGCCAACGGGTCGGTTTCCTACCTTGGCCCCGGTGATGTCATCATCATCAGCGTTCTCCTTAACGGGAGGCCCGACGGTGGGCAGGCCCTGGTGGTCAACGACAGGTCGGATGTCGCTGCGGGCACGGTCAATCTCGTCAGCCAGAACAGCGGCCACGGCGCGGAATCCGCGCCTGTCGTCCCGGGCAGCCTCACCCGTGGTCAGGTAACCGTCGGCGGAGCGGGTGGCGGGTACTCCTACACCACCGTCGGCGTGGTGCACGCGCCCATGGCACCGGCGGCCGCATGGAAGGCGGCCAAGGCACCGCTGCCCGCCGGTGCGGCCACCAACGCCAGTCCCGCCCTCAACGAAGTGGCGTGCCCGTCCGTTACCGTGTGTGTCGCCGTCGGCAGCTACGGCTCCGGCCCGTCGGGCTACGGCCAGGGACTGCTGCTCACCAGGTCGGGATCGTCGTGGACAGCCACTGAAGCGCCGTTGCCCCCCAGTACCTCGGCCAACCGGAATGCCGAGCTTTCCAGCGTGGCCTGCCCGTCCGCCGCCGTATGCGTGGCCGCCGGCAGCTACACCGATTCGTCAGGCCACGGGCAGGGCGTGCTGCTGACCGGGCACGGGTCGTCGTGGGTGGCCACGAAAGCACCCCTGCCCCGCGACGCGGCCGACGACCCCGCGATCTCGTTCGCCGCTGTTGCCTGCCCGTCGACCACCGTATGCGTGGCCGCGAGTTCCTACACCGATGCGTCAGGCGTCGAGCAGGGACTGCTGGTGACCGGGCACGGGACGACCTGGGCCGCCACCAAAGCGCCCATGCCCGCCGGCGCCGCCAGCAGGCCGCTGGTCGGGTTGTCCCACATAGCCTGTCCCTCCACCACTATGTGCGTTGTCACCGGCGTCTACTCCGACTCCCCGCGCAGCTATCAAGGGCTGCTGCTGACCGGGCACGGGTCGTCCTGGGCCGCCGCCAACGCACCCGTTCCCCCTGGTGCCGCCATCCATCCCGATGTCGACATCTCCGACGTGGCCTGCACGCCCACCGCCGTGTGCGTCGTCACCGGCAACTACTACGACTCGTCGGTCAACGCGCAGGGGCTGCTGCTGACAGCGCACGGGCCGTCGTGGTCCGCGGCCAAAGCACCCAGGCCCGCCGGCGTCGCCATCGACCAGCCGGTCGACCTTGGCCAGGTGGCCTGCCCGTCCGCCACCAGGTGCGTCTCCGTCGGGCAGTACAGCGGTTCGTCAGGCAGCAATCAGGGGCTGCTGCTGACCGGCTGGGGCCCGTCGTGGACCGCTGCCCGGGCGCCGCTGCCCGCCGGCACCGCCACCAGCCAGAATGCTGCGCTCTCCGATGTGGCCTGCCCGTCCGCCACGGCCTGCGTGGCGGCCGGCTCCTACACCGCCGCGACAGGCAACCAGCCGGGATTGCTGCTGACCGAGCATGGGTCGTCGTGGATCGCCATCAAAGCGCCGCTGCCCGCAAGCGCGCTTCTCTATCCCGCTCCCGTCCTCTCCGACGTAACCTGCCCGTCCGCCACCAGTTGCGTCGCCACCGGTTACTACACCGATTCGGCGGGCAACCAGCAGGGGCTGCTGCTGACCGGGCCGGCCTGACCTCGCGGATCCCGCTGCAGTTCACCGGACCCGGCCGAGACCGGGCACCCCGCAGTTCACCGGACCCGGCCGAGACCGGGCACCCACAGGCTCTTGACGGGTTCTTTTCCCAAGCGTTAAATCACATCATAAATTAAGTCTTGTCCTAAGGCTTGGGAGACCTCATGAACCGCGGCCGTCCCGGTGACCGACACCGGGGGCTGGCAGAACTGGCTCACCACGCCAGCGGTGACAGCATCGCCGGTGCCCAGCGGCACCCACACGCTCTACATCACCTTCACGAGCGCCCAGAGCGGGAACTTCGTGAACGTCAACGGGTTCACGTTCAGCGGCTGATAGCAGCGCTGCCGTGATCACTCCCCGCCTTGACCGTTGTGCTCCCACCGTCTGGAGATCCGATGAACAGCAATGCCGCTGGTGCCAGCGCGTACAGCAGAACCGCAGGAAGGGCGCGGCGCCCGGCGATCAGCGCGATCGCCGCGCTGCTCGCCGCCCTAGCCTTGTCGCTGCTGCCGGGGCGGGCCTCGGCGGCACAGGCCGCGCTCCCAGTACCGCCAGGGTCAGCCGCGTCGGCCGCGCCGGCCGCTAGTTCGGCCTGCAATACCGTCAATGCGGCGCTCAACCAGCCGGCAACGGCCTCCTCCGCGGAAAGCGGCCAGTTCCCGGCGTCGGCGGCGGTGGACGGGAATACGGCTACCCGCTGGTCCAGCGCGTGGAGTGACCCGCAGTGGCTTGAAGTGGATCTGGGCTCCAGCCAGCCGATCTGCCAGGTGGTGCTGCAGTGGGAAAACGCCTACGCGACCGCCTTCCAGATCCAGGTCTCCAACGACAACTCGACGTGGACTCCGGTCTACTCCACGACCACGGGCACCGGCGGGACGCAGACCCTGAACGTCTCCGGCGCCGGGCGCTACATCCGGATGTACGGCACCGCGCGGGCCACCGGATACGGCTACTCCCTGTATGAATTCCAGGTTTTCACCGGCACCGGCGGCACCACGCCGCCCCCTCCGCCACCGGGCTGGACGCCGGTATGGAGTGACAACTTCGCCGGGTCAGCCGGCTCCGCCCCGTCCTCGGCCAACTGGATCACCCGCACCGGAACCACCTCGGCGAGCGGTGCGGCCAACTGGGGCACCGGCGAGGTCGAGACGATGACCAGCTCGGCCAGCAACGTCCATCTGGACGGCAACGGCCACCTGGACATCACCGGACTTAACTCAGGCAACGCTTGGACCTCCGGCCGGGTCGAGACGCAGCGCAACGACTTCGCGGCGCCACCCGGCGGGGAGCTGATGATCAGCGCATCCATCGAGCAACCCAACCCGGCCAACGGCCTGGGCTACTGGCCGAAGTTCTTCACGCTGGGCGCTGGATTCCGGTCCAGTCCGACCTCGTGGCCGGCCGTCGGCGAGACCGACATCATGGAGGATGTCAACGCCCGCAGCCAGTCATCGGAGACCCTGCACTGTGGCACGGCGCCTGCCGGTAACTGCAATGAGTACAACGGCCGGACCAGCGGCCTGTCGACCTGCGCCGGATGCCAGACCGGATACCACACCTACTCGGAGGTTATCGACCGGACCCTGACCGATGAGCAGATCCGGTTCTACATCGACGGTCACCAGGTCTGGATAATGAAGGAGAGCCAGGTCGGCGCCAGCACCTGGCAGGCGGCCATCGACCACGGCTTCTCCATCGTGGTGGACCTCGCGATCGGCGGTTCGTACCCCAATACGGTCTGCGGGTGCACGTCGCCATCCGCCGCGACCTCCTCAGGGGGCACGCTGAGCATCGGATCGCTGGCGGTGTCCCAGACGACCGGCCCGGCGCCCGCGTCGTACACCACCCCCCCGGCGCCCACCGGGCCCAGCGTGGTCAAGGTGACCGGAAGCAGCCTGGGCAGTTACGGGCTGTCGGTCAACGGCGCGCCGTACCAGATGAAGGGCATCACCTACGGCCCGCCGAACGCCGCGGCCCTCGCTTACCTGCCCGACCTGAAGTCCATGGGCGTCAACACCATCCGGACCTGGGGAACGGACGCGACGACGCCACCCCTGCTGGACGCGGCGGCCCGCTATGGCATCAAGGTCATCAACGGATTCTGGCTGGGGCAGACAACAGACTATGTGAATGACGCGAGCTATAAGTCGAGCACCCTGGCCAGCATCCTGCAATGGGTGAATACCTATAAGAATGATCCCGCGGTGCTCATGTGGGACATCGGCAACGAGGTCCTGCTGAACCTGCCGCATGTGTACTCGGGCGCGCAGCTGGTGGCCGAGGACAACGCCTATGTCCAGTATGTGGACCAGGTCGCCGTGGCGATCCACCAGGCTGACCCGAATCACCCGGTGACCTCGACCGAGGCCTGGCGGCCCGCGACCTTCCAGTACTACCAGGCCGGCGCGCCTCACCTGGACCTGATCGCGGTCAACGATTACGGCGACACGTGCAACCTCAAGCAGAACTGGGCCAGCGGCGGGTTCACCAAGCCCTATATCGTCACCGAATCAGGGCCAGCCGGCGAATGGGAAGTGCCCAACGACGCCAACGGCGTGCCCGTGCAGGAAACCGACCAGCAGAACGCGGCCGGCTACGCCACGGCCTGGGGGTGCATCACCGGCAATCCCGGGATCTCCCTGGGCGGGACGCTGTTCAACTACGGCATCGAGAACGACTTCGGCGGTGCCTGGTACAACGTCAAGACCGGTAACTGGAACCGGCTGTCGTACTACCAGGTCGCCAAGGCCTTCGGCGGCCCCGTGGTGACTAGCACTGTGCAACCAAACACGCCGCCGGTGATCTCGGGCATGACGGTGAGCCCGGACGCGAGTGTCCCGGCCGGCGGCCAGTTCACGGTCAATGTCAGCGTCAGCGATCCCAACGGGGATCCCCTGACCTACAACCTGATGCTCTGCAGCAAGTATGTGGACGGCAGCACCGGGCTGCAGTACGCGACGTTCACCCAGACCGGGGCGGGCACGTTCAGTGTCACCGCGCCGCAAACGATCGGCGTATGGAAGGTCTACGTCTACGTCTACGACGGCCAGGGCAACGTCGGCATCCAGACCGAGTCATTCCGGGTGGTGCCGCCGCCGGTGAGCGGTACCAACGTGGCACTCGGCAAGCCCACCACCGCGTCGTCCTATCAGAGCACCGGTACCGGTGCGCCGTTCCCGCCATCCAACGCCACCGATGGCAACGCCACCACCCGCTGGGCCAGCGCATGGAGCGACCCGCAGTGGCTCCAGGTCGACCTCGGGCAGGTGACGGCCGTCAGCCACATCCAGCTCGTCTGGGAATCGGCCTACGCGAAGGCGTACCAGATCCAGGTGTCGAACGACGGCACGAACTGGACGACGATCTACTCGACGACCACCGGGTCCGGAAACGTGGAGGACCTCAACGTCACGGGCTCCGGCCGCTACGTCCGCTTCTATGGCACCGCCCGCGGTACCTCGTACGGCTACTCGCTCTATGAGTTCGGTGTCTACCATTCCTAGCGCGGCCTGGTGCGCCCAGCCGCCCGGTGCCTGGCCGCGCGGCGCCCGGCAAGATCGCCACCGTGCCGCGTTAGGGACCGCCGCCCCGGGGAAGGGGCATGGCGTATGGCGGATGGCCTGCGGCGTGCCCGGAGGGGATGACATGCAGATCAAAATGGTGCTGTTCCTGCCCCGCGATGCCGCGAGCGTGCCCGTCAGCCGCCAGGTCCTTGACAGCTGCCTGGAAACCCTCGGTGTGGCCCCGGATACCCGAAATGACATCGCCCTGGCCCTGAGCGAGGCATGCGCCAACGTCATCCTGCACGCCGGGCCCGGCGACGAGTACGAGGTGCAGGCGAGCGCCGGGGACGGGCGGTGCATCATCGAGGTGGTGAACACGGGGCCGGTCGCGAAGATACCTCCCGCCGACACCCCGGTGGCGCCGACCGCCGAGCACGGCCGGGGCCTGAGGATCATGGATGCGGTGGTCGACAATCTGCGCCTGACCAGCAACGAGCAGAAAGGCACCACCGTCCACTTCGAAAAGGCCCTGAACTGGGTACCCGGGGCGACCGGCGAGCACCTGTTCAACAGCGACGGGCTGTGAGGCGAGCCGGAGGCCGCCGAACGCGGCGGCGGGATGGCACCGCTGCTGTTCAAGCATGAGACGGCCGGCCGTGGAGCCTGGGGTTACCGTCGCCCTGATGGCCCGACCGACCTGGCCATGGCTGGTGGGCCCGTTCTGGGAGGAGACCGAGATGGCTCGACGCGACATCGAGTTCAATGCCGAGGGTGTCATCCTGCGCGGCTGGTTCTATGCGGCTGAGCACAGTCCCGCCCCGGCTGTCGTGATGGCACACGGCTTCTCGGCGGTGAAAGAGATGTACCTCGACAGTTTCGCCGAGGCATTCAATGCGGCCGGGCTCAACGTGCTGGTGTTCGACAACCGCAACTTCGGGGCCAGCGATGGCGAGCCCCGGCAGGAAATCGATCCCTGGGCGCAGGTCCACGACTACCGCCACGCCATCACCTACGCCAGCACGCTGCCCGAGGTCGACGCGGCCCGGATCGGGATCTGGGGGAGCAGCTACTCCGGGGGTCACGTCCTGGTGACTGCCGCGATCGACCGCCGGGTGAAGGCCGTGGTGAGCCAGGTCCCGCTGGTCAGCGGGCACGACAACCTGCGCGCCCTGGTCCGGTCGGACTTCATCGCCGGGTTCCGGGAGATGTTCGACGCCGACCGGCTGGCCCGCTTCGAGGGCAAGCCGCCCGCCATGGTCCCGGTCGTGGACGAGGATCCGCTCGCCGCGTCGGCGCTGCCGACCGCGGACTCCTGGCAGTGGTTCACCGACACCGGCAAGGCCCGCGCCCCGTCCTGGCGCAACGAGGTGACGCTGCGCAGCGTCGAGATGTTCACCGAGTACGAGCCAGTGAGTTACCTGCCCTATGTCAGCCCGACGCCGCTGCTCCTGCTGGTGGCGGTAGGCGACCATCTCGTGCCGTCGGAGCTCGCCATCGCCGCCTACGACAAGGCGCACGAGCCCAAGAAGCTCGTGATCCTGCCCGGTGGCCACTTTGACGCCTACGTGAAGGGCTTCGAGGCCGCCAGCGTCCCGGCCCGCGACTGGTTCACCCAGCACCTGGCGCCGTAAGGGGCAGCACGCCTCCGCTGTCGTAGTGCGACGCGTGCTGGGCCCGGACGATGTTCTTCTGGATCTTGCCGGTGGATGTCTTCGGCAGCTCGTCCACCACGATCACGGCCTTCGGCACCTTGTATCCGTCCAGCTGCCCGCGGAGCGCGCCGATGAGTTCCGCCGCCTCGATCGTCTCGCCGGGCTTGGCCACGACCACGGCGGTGATCGCCTCGCTCCACCGCTCGTGCGGCAGCCCGACGACGACCGCCTCGGCGACCCGCGGATCCGCGGCGTACACCGCCTTCTCCACCTCGATGGAGGCCACGTTCTCGCCGCCGGTCTTGATCACGTCCTTGTACCGGTCAGCGAACCAGAGCACCCCATCGTCGCCGAACCGGCCCACATCACCGGAATGGAACCAGCCATGCGCGAAGGCAGCGGCCGTGGCTTCTTCGTTGTGCAAATATTCGCTCATCGTGCTGGGGCCGCGGTAGGCGATCTCACCCTGCTCGCCGGGGGGAAGCAGTTCGCCGTCCGGGCCCATGACCGCGACCTGCACGCCGGTGATGGGCGTGCCGACCGCGCCGATGTGCGACAGCTGGTGCTCGGGCCGGAACAGGGTGGTGACCGGGCTCATCTCGGTCTGCCCGAACAGCAGCGCGAAGTCGCAGCCGAAGCCGTCCAGGCAGCGGCGGATCAGCTGGTCGGGCATCGGCGCCATCGCGTACACCGCGCGGCGCAGGCTGGAGATGTCGCTGCCCGGGAAGGACGGGTGGTCGAGCACCGCCCGGTACATCATCGGCAGGCCGAACACCTGGGTGATCCGCTCGCGCTCGATGAGGTCCAGCAGGGCAGCCGGGTCAAAGCCGCGCAGCACGTGGATGGTCGCGCCCACCATGATCGCGGGCGTGCAGAACGCGTTGAGCTGCGCGGTGTGGAACATCGGCATCATCGCCGCGAAGCGGTCGGTGAAGTTCCAGCCGGAGTCGAGCGCGCTCGACATCGACTCGAGGTAGATCGCGACGTGCGTGCCGGCGACACCCTTGGGGAACGAGGTGGTGCCGGAGGTGTAGAGGTAGCTGATCGCGTCGCGGTCATCCACGAAGCATTCCGGCTCGGCGGCCCCGGCGGTGCCAGTGGTGCCAGTGGTGCCTGCGGTCCCGGCCGTCTCGGCCAGGGCGGCGAGCGTCGTCCAGGACCGGTCAGCGGGTTCCGCCTCGTAGTCCGCGCCCGTGCCCGGGGCCACGATGACATCCACGACGGCCGCGACCTTGGCGATGGCATCGCGCACCTGCGCGACGAGCTGTGTCTCGGTCACCAGGCCGCGGGCCCCCGAATGGTCGAGGACATAGGCCACCTCGTCCGGCCGCCAGCCGAGATTGACAGGGACGCAGACGAGGCCGAGCTTCGCGCACGCGTAGTAGACCGCGAGGAACTCCGCGCTGTTGCCGGAGGCCAGGCCGAGCGTGTCGCCCCGGCCGTAGCCGCGGGCCGCCATCCCGCGGGCGATCTGGTTGACCCAGCCGTTGAATTCCGCGTAGGTCCACCGTCTCGGGCCGTCGACGACCGCGAGCTGGGCTGGACGGGCGGCGGCGGAGCGGGTCAGCGAGTCGCCCACGTTGATCCGCTGGATGAGGTTGCGCGCGAGGTCCACGATGCGGACTTTAGCTGGTCAGATGCCAGGCGGGCTAGGGAAAGATCATTGGGGATTACGTCACGGTGATGGCGTCGAGCTTGTCCCGCAGGTATTCGTGGGCGATGACGGGCGGGAAACTGGTCCGGCCGATGGGCCGGGGCAGCGATTCCACGACGGCGTCGTGGTTCGCCTCGTAGAAGAAGATCAGCGAGAGCAGGTCCTCGTTGGGTGCGTCCGGGTGCGGGGGCAGCACACGGTGACGGGTTGAGCGCCACCGGTCACCGGTCCACCGGGCCAGCAGGTCGCCGATGTTGACGGTCAGGGCGGCCGGATCGTAGGGCGCGTCCACCCAGGTCCCTTCGAGGGTGTAAATCTGCAGGCCGCCGAGGCCGGGCTCGCGGTCGAGCACGGTGACCGTGCCGAAGTCGGTGTGCGGGCCGATCCGGTACTGTCCCGGCTCGGGTGGCCGGGCCGGGTCAGCCGGCGGGTACCAGTTCAGGTTCACCCCGTAGGTGGGGTGATCCAGGAACGGGGCGAAGAAACCGGTCTCCAGGCCCAGCGCGACCGCGCACAGTGCCATCAGTTCGTCCGACAGCGCGTGCATCCGGCCGATGTACTCGCTGACAACCGGCTGCATCTGGGGCACCTCAGCCGGCCAGATGTTGGGCCGGAACCAGCGGGCATCGATGGCGGCGTTGCCGGTCGGCCGCTCGGCAGCCAGGGAGAACGACTCCTTCAGGTCCGGTGGCGTCGGCGTGCCCTCGGCGTACCCGTTGGCTTCCGCTCCGGGCGGAATCCAGCCCCGGCCGCCGACAGCGATGGCGTAACGGGCCTTCACCTCGGGGGACAGGGCGAAGAACTCCCGCGCCACGGCGCGCGTCCGCGCCTGCAGGTCCCCAGGCACGCCGTGGCCGGTGACGAGGAGGAACCCGGACGTGCGCAGCGCCTGATCAACCTGCCGGGCGACGGCCGC
>DAIRVB010000007.1:0-6344 GCA_036803065.1 Streptosporangiaceae bacterium | reverse complement strand
GCTTGACGAAGCCCGGCTCGATCGACTGGCGGTAGCCCGTGTCGTCGCGGTCGCGAAGGCCGCACGACAGATAGAGCTCGTGCAGGGTGCCCAGCGCGTCCTCGTCCAGTTCGATGCCGAGACCCGGGCCGGTTGGCACGGCGGTGGAACCCTCGTGGAAGGTGAACGCGCCGGCCGGGATGACGTCCTGGGTCTTCCACGGCCAGTGGGTGTCGCAGGCATATGTCAGGTTCGGCGTCGCGGCGGCCAGGTGCACCATGCCGGCCAGGCTGATGCCCAGGTGCGAGTTCGAGTGCATCGACAGGCCCAGGCCGAACGTCTCGCAGATCCCCGAGAGCAGCTTCGACCGGGTCAGGCCGCCCCAGTAATGGTGGTCCGAGAGCACGATCGAGACGGAACCGCGCGCCACCGACGGTGCGATCTCGTCGAAGGTCACCACGCACATGTTGGTGGCCAGCGGCATCGGCGCCTGCCGGGCGACTTCGGCCATCCCGTCCAGCCCGGCCGTGGGATCTTCGAGGTACTCAATGATGCCGTCGAGTTCACGTGCCACCTGCACCGAGGTCCGCACCGTCCAGGCCGCGTTCGGGTCGATGCGCAGCGGGTGGTCAGGGAACGCGGCCCGCAGCGCCCGGACCGCCTCGATCTCCTGCTCTGGAGCGAACACGCCGCCCTTGAGCTTGATCGCGGTGAACCCGTAGTCGTCGACCATGCGCGAGGCCTGCCGGACGATGCCATCAGGGTCGAGAGCCTCGCCCCAGGAGTCGGCGGGACGATCTGGATGGGCCGCCCACTTGTAGAACAGGTAGGCGCTGAACGGCACGGTGTCCCGGACCGCGCCGCCGAGCAGGTCGCTGACCGGCCGGCCGAGGACCTTGCCCTGCACGTCCAGGCAGGCCACCTCGAACGGCGAGAACACCCGGTCGACCGTGCTGGACGTCGTGATCATCCCGGTCAGCCCGTGCCCGTCGGAGCCAGTATCGCCGCCGAGCACGTCCGCGACCGCGCGGTGCATCTCGTTGAGCGCGAAGACGTCCAGGCCGGCCAGGGCGCCCGCCGCCGCCCTCAGCCGGCGCAGGTGCCCCTCGTCGGCATAGGTCTCGCCGAGGCCTGTTAGTCCCGCGTCGGTGTCGAGCTGGATGATCGCCCGCAGTGCGTACGGCTGGTGGACGCCGACGGCGTTCAGCAGGGGCGGGTCGTCGAACGCGACGGGGGTGATCCGCGCGCCGGTGATGCGTACCCGCTCGGCGGTCATCGGGATACCGTCCAGCATGAGCTCTCCTCGTGATTTGGGGTCCCAGGAGATATCGCATAAGAGATATCCCATACTGTGACGTATGCGTTCATTACCTGCCAGCGATGCGGTGCGGGCGGCAGCGGTCCGGCTCAGGGAGAGTCTGGCGGTCGCCGGGCTGGGCCGGGCTGTAGCGGCCTATTTCGATCCGGCGGGGAGCTTCGCGGGGATGACCTTCACCACCGTCGGCAGCAATCCCCGCGACGAAGTGACCCCCGATGACCTGCTGGCCGTGGCCTTGCTGGACATCGCCTGGCGGCCGGAGGCAGTGCGGGCACTGCTCGGCACCTGGGCCGAGAAGGTCTCGCAGATGCTCACGGCGATCAGCAGTGACATCGACCTGTGGGACGCTTCCGACGCGGACCTCGCCGCGGTCGACCCGCTGTGGGACGCGCTGCTGGAGATGCCCGGCGTCGGCACCGCCACTGCGGCGAAGCTGCTCGCCCGCAAGCGGCCCAGGCTGTGCCCGATCACCGACAAGGTAGTGATCCTGGCGGCAGGAGTGCCCGGGCAGACCTGGCAGGCACTGCGCTGCCTGCTGCAAGATCCACAGGCGCGCGGCGAGGTCGAGGCGCTCCGGCCGCCGTCGGCGGCCGACGCCAGCCTGCTGTGGATCCTCGACGTCGCCATCTGGATCCGGCACAGCCACTCCCGCGCCGCCCAGCAGTTGCGGCGGCAGGCCGGAATCCCCGGACCCGGCTAGGGGCCTGACCCGGCGCAGCGCAGCGCAAAATCATCGGGTCGCCGCCGCCCCCTATCGCCCTTCGCCGCCTGCGCCTGCCCGCCTGCGGACACCAGGTTCTCTCTTCTCCGCGTCACACGCCGGGTCACACGGTGGGCCGGCATGCTCGTCCTAGGCGAAGGCTCGAAGAGGAAGGTGTCTGCCATGCCGCTTGTCAATGTGCGCCTTATCGAGGGCGTATTCACGCCGGAGTGCGCTCCTGAGGTGCCGGCGGTCGGGCCGATCCGGATCAGGCCGGGGTTTAGCCCAACGTGGTCAGCTGGCTGGATCGGCCGGGCCGGCTCCTGACTGGATCGCGGCGAATCGCTGCTGTGCCCGGTCGAGCTGGCTGAGGATGCGCGCCTTGACCTCGCCGCTCAGCGGGGTGTCGGGGCGGCCGATGAGCTCCCTCAGCACCGGCACCAGCGGAGCGTACTTGCGGGCCAGCGGGCCGAGCTGGGGACCGGTCGAGTAGATCAGGCCGACACCGTTGTCGGTGAAGTCCGAGGCCTTGATGACCCGGGCCCACGGGCAGGCCTCCAGGCTCGCCGCGACGTGCTCGCGGTACTGCTCATGCTTGTCCCGCCCGGGCTCGTACGCCGGGTTGGTGACCGCCGCTGCCAGTTCGGCTACCCGGTCCCCGAACTGCGCGGCGATCACCGCGAGCGCGCCGGCCGGGCCGCCGCCGCCGGCCAGGTCACCAGCGTGGTCTTCGACCGCGTCGTGCAGCAGCGCCGCGCAGATCACGTCGGCGTCCCTGACCTGGTAGTGGGAGATGATCCGGATGGCGACCCGCAGTAAGTGATTGACGTACGGCTCGCGCTGGCGCCGGTCGGCCGCGTGCAGCCGGGCCGCCAGATCCAGCGCGCGCTCCAGCCGCTGCCGGTCAGCGCCGGGCAAGCTCGCGATCTCCATCGCGAAGCGCTCCCGCAGGCCGGCCTCGCCATGCAGCGCGGTGATCGCGTGCAGCGGCGTGGCCGCCAGTAGTCGCCGTTCGCCCGGGCCCATCCGCTCCATCACGCGCCGTCCCTCCGGTCCGCCCCGGCCTGCCGCCGGCGAGGCCAGGACATGCGTAGCACAGGCCTGACGACATCCCCCGATGTCCTGCGCTGCACGGCCGTAGGCACGCGTCAGCGCTGGCCGCTGAACGGCCAGATGGTGGGCCGGGGGAGTGGCGCGGGAGTGCGGAAGTGCGGCGGCTGGGCGAGGTCGATGAAGTCGGTCAGCGCGTTCGCGGCCGCATCGCGCCCGGTCAGCGAGGGCAGGTTCCACTTCTGCTCGATCGTGGCCAGGATCGACGTGTGATCGTAGACGGTCGATGAAACATGGCCCGGTTTCGAATAGGGGGAGGCGACCAGGCAGGGGACCCGGAACCCGTAGCGGTCGTAGCCCCCGGGCTCGTCAGGCGGCACATGGATATCGGGAGGAATGTCGTCTGGAGGGATGGCGGCCGGCGGTGGCACGTGATCGTAAAAGCCGCCCCCTTCGTCCCAGACAATGATGAACAGCATCCGGGGCCATTGCGGGCCTGCCGCTGCCGCGTCGAATATGCTCGCGGTGAATGCTTCCCCGACCTGGTCGTCCTGGAATTCCCCCTCGGACGCAGCCAGGGCCTCGGGCGTGATGAGGCTCACCGGGGGCAGGTGGCCGTCCCGGCAGTCGTCGTAGAAGTCGGCGATGTCATGGAGGTTATCGTGCCAGCGGAGAAGGTTCCGCGGCCACAATCCGACCTCGGGGACCTCCACGAAGTAGTTGGCCCAGCCGATCTCGTGCGCGTCGAGCAGGTCCCAGATCAGCCCGGTCGCCGGGGGATGCGCGAACGGGCTTGGGATGGTGGTGCTGACCAGGCCCGCAGCGGTGGCAGCCTGAAGGAACCGGCGGTTCGGGAACGTCTGAGCCAGGCACGAGGAGAAGTACCGGTCACCGATTCCGTAGCTGCGGGCGAAGCCGTAATACCAGGGCAGATCGGTTCCATCGAGGTATCCCATGGGAGCGTCGCTGCCGGTGGTGGTGACGAAACCGTCCAGTTTCCCCCCATTCCACTGGCGATGTGAGTCATTCCACGTCTGGTTCAGCTGGAACGAGAGATTCAGTGGCGGGCTGGAATGGTGCACCCGCACCGGCTTCCCGTGCTGGTCGGGATTGCTGTTCAGGGGAGAGCCGTCGGGGCCGAAGGTGAAACCGTCGCCCCGTTCCAGCATGCCGAAATAGTTGTCATAGGAATGGTTTTCCTTCATCAGAACCACGATGTGGTCGATGCCGGGCAGGCAGTCGCTGCCGGCCGCCCGGTCAGGAAACGGAAGGGATCCAGGACCGCGCGCGTGTGCCATCCCTAAACGGTAACCTGCGCTTCCGCGGTTATGCCCATGCCAGCGTGGCCGGTTTGGTCGGCGCCGCCCACGTTCAGGGTGTTCCCCCGGGAGGCCGGATCGCATACAGGACGATCATGCCGACCAGCCCGATCCACACCCAGGGGGTGAATGCCCACGCCAGGGCGTGCCCGGCGGTGACGGCGATCGCGATGACGAGGACCAGGAAGAGGACGCGGTGGTTCCGGTGCTGGTGCTGGCCGCGCTTCACCGCCCTGGATGCGTCGGATGCCTGGGCGGCGCGGGAAGTGTCGGAGGTGTCGGTCTGGGGCAGGTCGGCGAACAGTCCGCTCAGGTCCTTGTACGTCTTGGCTTTCATGGCCTGATCGAGGCGCTGGTCGAACTCGGCCTGGTCGAGCCGTCCGTCCCCGTAGTGCTTGGACAGGAGGTCCGCCACCTCAGCCCGTTCGGCGTCGGAGATCCGCATGTCGGCGTAGCTGGTGCGGCGGCGGGTTGCGGCTAGGATCCATGCCGGGCTGGACGCTGACATGTCGATGCGACCTCCGTGGTCAGTGCGAGCGGGCGGGCAGGACCTGGACGCGGCGCGGCGGCTGCCACTGGGCGTGGCTGTCTGCCGGGTTCGCAGCGGTTGTGGTCATGCCTCCAGCGTGGCGCGGCCAGCCCGGCCTGGGTATCGGGGAGAGCCCCCATGCGACCCTGATGGCTGGCCGGCCGGATCAGGGTTTGCCCGGATAGCCGGGCGCGGGGCAGCGCCGTCCATGATCGCGGTGGATCAGGGGCTGCCGGCGACCCCTGATCCACCGTGATCATGGAATGCGGTTCGGCCCGGCCCGCGGGGGGCCGTGTCGATTTGCCGGGGAGCCGTTCGTATAAGGGTTGAGAAGCCGGCCAGGCGCCGGTGGTCACCTGAAGGAGGAACGTCAGATGCAGCAGTACCTGGTCAGCGTGTACCAACCCGACGGAGATCCGCCTCCACCCGAGGTCCTCGGGCCGATCATGCAGAAAGTCGGAGCCTGGAACAACGAACTCAAGGCCGCTGGAGCGTGGGTCTTCACCGGGGCGCTGCACCCTGCGAGCACGGCCACGGTGCTCCGGGTCACCGGCGGCGACGTGGTCATGACCGATGGCCCGTTCGCGGAGGGCAAGGAGCACCTCGGGGGGTTCACCGTCATCAGGGCGCCCGATCTGGACTCCGCGCTGGACTGGAGCCGTAAGCTCGCCGAGGCGACCACCCTGCCGGTCGAGGTGCGGCCGTTCCACGACGGCCCCACCGGCTGACTCCGGCCGTGGCGGCCTCGCCCGGCTCGGATACCGGACGCATATTCCGCGAGGAGTACGGGCGCGCGGTTTCCGTCCTGGCCCGGGTGTTCGGTGACATCGGGATCGCCGAGGACGCGGTCCAGGACGCGTTCACCGCGGCGGCGCAGCGATGGCCGTCCGCCGGCCTGCCCCCGAGCCCGGCCGGCTGGATCATCACCACGGCCCGCAACCGGGCGATCGACCGCCTCCGCCGGGAGGCCTCCCGCGGGGACCTGCACGCCCAGGCCGCACTGCTGTACTCGCCCGACACACCGGCGGAGGAGGGGCCCGTGCGCGACGACCGGCTGCGCCTGATCTTCACCTGCTGTCACCCAGCGCTGGCCACCGGCGCCCAGGTCGCGCTGACCCTCCGGCTGCTCGGAGGGCTTACCACCGCGGAGATCGCGCGCGCCTTCCTGGTCCCGGAGCCGACCATGGCCCAGCGGCTCGTCCGGGCCAAGGGCAAGATCCGCGACGCCCGGATCCCGTATCGGGTGCCGCACGAGGCCGATCTTCCCGGCCGGCTCGGGGCCGTGCTAGCCGTCGTGTACCTCATCTTCAACGAGGGCTACACGGCGAGCTCGGGAGAACGGCTCGTCCGTGCCGACCTCTGCGCCGAGGCCATCCGCCTCGGCCGGCTCCTGGCCGAGCTCATGCCCGACGAACCGGAGGTCATGGGGCTGCTCGCGCTCATGCTGCT
>DAIRVB010000006.1:11288-18084 GCA_036803065.1 Streptosporangiaceae bacterium | reverse complement strand
GCTCCACGAAGGCGGTCAACCGAGCGTGCGCGTCGGCCGCAGCCGCCCGGGCGGCGGGCGGGGCGTCGGCCGGGATGCCGGCGGCCAGCCCGCGGACCCCGGCCAGCATCGCCGTGGCCACCGGCGAACTGAGCCGGTCGAGCGCGGCGAGGGCGGAATCCACCGCATCCGGCCACGCCGCGAGGTGCTCAAGGCGGGCCCGGTCACGCTGCCGCGCCGGAGCGTAGTCACGGTCATAGCAGGCCAGGTCGAGACCATCCAGATGCGGCCAGAGACTGCGGCGGTGCAACTCCAGATCGCCGAAGGCGACCCTGGCATGCTTCTCGAACGCCGCCAGGTGAGCCTCCTCGTGCGGGTCCTCCAAGCGGCCGCTGGCCTGAGCGGCCTCAGCCAGCCTGGTCAGGCCCTGGCGCACGCCGTCCGGCGAAAGATCCTGGACGGACCCGTCGTATTCGTGCCGTCCGCTGTTCTCGCGAACCCCGGCCACGTCGAGGTCGCACACGGCCCGCACCCGCAGGGGAAGATCTGCCATGGCCCCTGACGTTACCGGGCCCGCGCGCCGGCCGTCCGAATCACCAGCTGGCCGAATCACGGGCAGACCGAAATGACCGGCTGGCCGAAATCACCGGCCGGCTGGGATCCGCCGGCCGGCCAGGATCCGCCAGGCGGTCAGATGCCTTCCCCGGCCCGGCCCTGGCCCGCCTTGATCGCATCGACGGTGAGCGCGTTGCCGAGGCTGCTCGATATGTGCGCCGCGCAGACCAGCGTCGTGAAGCTGACCTCGACCGCCGTGGTCTGGCCGGGCAGGTAGATCCGCAGCCAGTGCGCGGTCACCGGGTCGCACGTGGCGGCGCTGTAGTTCTGTGCGTCCACGACCTGCAGGGTGGCGTGCGCGGTGGCTCCCGGCGCGAGCGTCACGGGGGCCGGGGTGACGCCCGGGTTCCGGTCGGCCGGGCTGCCGATCGGGTTTCCGGATGGGGTCACGAACGAGGCACCTGGGTAGCCGTCGAGGACGCAGGAACTGGTGGAGACATTGGTGAAGTTCAGTGGGTAGAAGGTACTCCCGGCTGCGGCGCCGCCGCTGCTGGTGACGAGCGTCACCTTCAGGTCAGTCGTGGCGCAGGTGCTTCCCGCGCCGGTGCTGCTCGGCATGGCCGAGGCGCCCGAACTGGCGCTGACCGTCGGGGACACGAGCGGGGCCGCCTGGCCCTTGGAGGACTCCGACGCCACCTGCCCACTGGAGGTGCTCTGGACGGATCCGCAGGCGGCGACCAGCGCTGCGCTGCAAACGAGAGCCGCCGCGGCGATTGCTTGCCGGGCCGCGTGGGCCGATGGTGTCATGGACGTGCCCCTTATCGTGGCGGTGGTCCCTGCTCTGGGACTCATGCTGGTCCTACGACTCTTACGACGCTCACCTGGGCGCCCTGGTTGCTACTACCGGTAATCGCGTGAGTGCCAAGTGTCGTTTCACCCCTCAAAGGAGTGCGTATGTTTCCCCAGGGATCGTCGTTCACGACGCGGCCGCAACTGGCGGGCACCTTCGGGATGGTGGCGTCTACCCACTGGCTCGCCTCGGCTACCGGCCTGGCCGTGCTGGAGAAGGGCGGCACCGCATTCGACGCCGCCGTCGCCACGGGCCTGGTATTGCAGGTTGTCGAGCCGCACCTGAACGGCCCCGGCGGCGAGGTCCCCGTGATCGGCTACGACGCCGCCCAGGACGAGGTCTTCGTGCTCGACGGCCAGGGGCCCGCGCCGCAGGGCGCCACGCTGGCGGCGTTCCACGCACTCGGCCTCGACCTGGTCCCCGGCGACGGGCTGCTCGCGCCGTGCGTTCCGGCCGCCTTCGGGACCTGGATGCTGCTGCTGCAGCGCTATGGCCGGCTCGGCCTCCGCGACGTGATGCAGTACGCGATCGGCTACGCCCGGGACGGCTACCCGATGCTGCCCGGCGCCAGCGCCGGCATCGCCTCCGTGGCCGGGCTTTTCCGTGATCACTGGCCCACCTCGGCGGAGATTTACCTTGCTGACGGGGTGCCCCGCCCTGGTGCCCGTTTCGCTAATCCCGTTCTTTCCGGTGTATACCAGCGCATTCTTGACGAGGCCGAGGCGGCGGGCCCGTCCCGGGACGGGCAGATCGAGGCGGCCAGGCACGCCTTCTACGAGGGCTTTGTGGCCGGGGCGATCACCGCCTACACCGAGCGTGCTGAGGTCATGGATCTCACCGGGGAGCGGCACCGGGCGCTGCTCACCGGGGCGGACCTGGCCAGCTGGCGGGCCTCGGCCGAGGCGCCGGTCACCCTCGACTACGCGGGCCTGACCGTGTGCAAGACCGGGCCCTGGGGCCAGGGCCCGGTGTTCCTGCAGCAGTTGGCCCTGCTCCGCGGGCTCGGCGTCGAGGCCATGGAGCCGGGCAGCGCCGAATTCATGCACACCGTGGTGGAGTGCGCGAAGCTGGCCTTCGCCGACCGTGAGGCCTGGTACGGGGACCCCCGGTTCGCCGAGGTGCCGGTCGCCGCCCTGCTGTCGGCGGAATACGCGGAGCAGCGCCGCGGGCTGGTCGGCGCGGAAGCGTCTGGCGAGTTGATCCCCGGCGCGCCGGGCGGCCTGGCCTCCCGGCTGCCCGGCTATGCGACCGGGGATATGCGGGTGCCGGCCGGGGCTGGCTCGGGGGAGCCGACCATCGCGGACACCGGGGCAGGCACCGGCGCGCCCCGGCCGGCCGCGGGCGCGGGCAGCCCGCGTCGGCCCGGCGACACCTGCCACCTGGATATCGCCGACCGGTTCGGCAACGTGGTGACCGCGACGCCCAGCGGCGGCTGGCTGCAGAGCTCGCCCGTCATCCCCGGGCTCGGCTTCTGCCTGGGCACCAGGGCGCAGATGTTCACCCTCACCCCGGGCCTGCCCAACACGCTCGCGCCGGGCAAGCGGCCGCGGACCACGCTGTCACCAGGTCTTGCCCTGCGCGACGGCGAGCCGTATCTGGCGTTCGGCACACCGGGCGGCGACCAGCAGGATCAGTGGACACTCGCCTTCTTCCTCAACCACGTGCTGTTCGGGATGAACCTGCAGGAGGCGATCGACGCGCCCGCGTTCCACACCAGCCATTTCCCCTCGTCTTTCTGGCCACGTGAGTCCAGGCCGCGGTCGCTCGACGTCGAGGAGCGGGCAGGTACCGAGGTGATCGCGGGGCTGCGCACCAGGGGACACCAGGTGACGGTCCAGCCGCCGTGGTCGCTGGGCCGGGTGAGCGCCGTCGCCCGCGACGGGGGGTTCCTGTACGCGGCGGCGAACGCCCGGGGCATGCAGGGCTACGCGGTCGGCAGGTAGCCGTCCCCGGCCTGCCGCAGGCTGCGGCGTCACCAAGACACCAAAGACTTTTAGGCTGGCAATCTTTAGGCTGGCAATCTTTATTGGGCTGTAATCGGCGTCGCTTATCGTGTCGGCGTGACGAGTTTCGATCAAGCCTCGGCCGAGCGGCGGCGATTCCCCGCGCTCGACCCCGAGCCGCCGCCCCCGCCGTGGTGGCGGCGGCTGGTCATTCCCGCGGCCGTGCTCGTCCTGGCCGCCGCGGTCGTGGCGGTGCTGCAACTCCGGCCCTTCTGGCCCGCCGCGCGGGGGCCGGCCGGGGCG
This sequence comes from Streptosporangiaceae bacterium, assembly GCA_036803065.1. Taxonomy (GTDB): domain Bacteria; phylum Actinomycetota; class Actinomycetes; order Streptosporangiales; family Streptosporangiaceae; genus JAWWPY01. Next base: position 14,454 of record DAIRVB010000006.1, on the reverse strand, counting down.
GCGGGGAACTCCGCTGGCCTGGCTGGCCTGGCCGGCCGGATCGTGGCTGTCACGGCGGCTGGCGGTCTCGCACTATCGGACCCGGACGGCCGGCATGTGACGCGGGCAATGGGGAATGTGGGCGAAATGGTCACGGCTGCCCCGGACAACCGTTCCCTGGCCCTGCTCAACGGCCAGGTGATCATCGTCAGGCACGGTCCCACGCTCGCCCTCGGCCGCAGCAGCGTGCCCCTCAGCAGCGAAACCACTACCGCGTGGCCTGATCCTTTCGCGGATCACGAGCGGGCAATAGTGATGCTGCTGGACTTCGGAGCCCAATCGCAGTCGTCGAGCAACCCCATCTCGGTGGATTCACTCGCCACCGGCCGGGCGGTCTCGCTGGGCGCCGGGGACCAGGTGGCAGGCGACCCGCAAGCACCCGGGGCCTTCGTGTCGGTGGCCGCCCCGGCGGCGCCGTCCGCCGTAGCGGTCCAGGGCACGGCTGATTCCGAGATCGTGCTGCGCGACGCGGGCCGGCCCCCGGTGCTGCTGGCCACGGCAGGTGCGCTCAACAGCGATCTCGGATGCGCCCGTGGCCTCCCGGCGTCGCTGGAGCCCGCACCCAGCCCGTCGGGAAACGAGGTCGCCGTGGCCGTCCGGCCGGAAGGGGCTCCGTCACTGGGATCGTGGTCCTGAGCCGGACAGGCCAGATCCTCGGCCGGGTCCTCACCCCACTCGGCACCCAGAGCGCCCCAGCCTGGTCGCCGTCCGGCCGGTCGCTGGCCTACCTGGCCGGCAGTGGCGGTGAGCCACCTCAGCTCAGGATCTGGACGATCGGCGGGAAAACCGTGGCCGGCGTCCTGCCCGCCAGCGTCCTGTCCCCCAGCGACCTGCCCGCGCCCGGCCGCAGTTACGGCGTGTGCATCTGGTCGCCGGACGGGACATCGATCCTCTGCGGCGCCATCGCCGCCCGGGCCTGGGCGATAGCGAATGCCGCGGTCGGCCGGATGGCGGCGGTGCACGGGCCGGGTTCCCCGGTCGCCTGGCTGGCCGCTCCGGGGAGCCGCTGATGCGGCCGGTGGCGGCGCTGCGCGGGCTGGCGCAACGCGGTGGCACGACCCTGCTGATCCTGGCCGTGGCCCTGGTGGCCACGGCCGCAGGCGACGCTGGAGCAGGGGCCGTCCGCCCAGCAGGGAGTCGCGGTGGTCGACGACCCGCTGCGCGGGGCGCGGCTCACCGGCGACGAGGTCTCCCCGCTGCAGGCGGCGATGACCGCGTTCAGCAACGCCCCGGCGCTGGGGACCCAGCAGGTGATTGTCAGCACGGCGATCCCGGCCACGCTGCAGGCGGTCGAGTCCAGCTGGCGTTCCGTGGCCGTGCCGGTCGTCCTGATCACGGCGCAGCTGCTGGTTCTGTGCCTGCTACTGCTGTACCTCGCGGTCACCGACGCGATCGAAGCCCGCGGTCCCGAGGTTGCGCTGGCCAAGCTGCGCGGCCGCGGTGGCTGGCGCACCGTGGCGTTCGGGATGTCCGAGCCAGTCGCGCTCCTGGCGCTCGCGCTACCGGTCGGCACCCTGGCCGGGTGGGGCGCGACGGCCGCGCTCGGCCGCGTCCTGCTGCGCCCGGGAACCGCCGTCGTGCTGCCCCCGCTGGCCTGGGCCGCCGCCGCGGCCGTAACCGCCGGTGGGCTCGCGGCCGTCGCGGTGGCCGCGCGCCGGACGCTCCGCCGGCCCGCCCTGGACGAGTGGCGGCGGTCGGGCCGGCGGGCCACCGACCGCGGCTGGGTCGTCGATGCGGTCCTCGGGGTCGGCGCGGCCGCGGGGCTACTTGAACTGACGGTCAGCGGCCAGATCGGATCGGCCGGGCACGGCGTTCTCGGCCTGCTCGTTCCCGGGCTGCTCGGTCTCGCCGTGGCCGTCGTTGCCTCGCGGCTGCTGCCGCTCGCCTGCCGGGCCGCCTTCGCGCGGACCGGCAGGCGCGGCAGCCTCGGGCTCTACCTCGCGCTGCGTCACCTCGCCCGGCGGCCGGGCGGGGTGCGGACCACGATCATCCTCGCGACCGCCTTCGCCCTCGCCGCCTTCGCCGTCGCCGCCTGGTCCGTTGGCCGTGACAATGAGCAGCTCGTGGCGACCACCCAGGTCGGGGCGCCAACGGTGCTCACGGTCAGCGCTCCGCCCGGACGGGACCTCGGCGCGGCCGTCGCCGCGGCGGACCCAGGCGGCCGGATGGCGGCGGCCGTGGACCAGTTCACCAGCCTGTCCAGCGGCACCTCTGGGCTGACGACGCTGGCCGTGGACCCGCAGCGGTTCGCCCGGGTCGCGAGCTGGCCGCCCGGCTTCGCCAGCGAGCCCCTCGCGGCTCTCGGCCGCCAGCTCGCTCCCAGCGCGCCGGCCCCGGTCACCCTGGCCGGTGATGCCCTCCGGGTCAGCATCGACGTCCAGGCCCTGTCGCCAGCCGGCTCGGCGCTGGCCGCCGACATCACCACCGGTGCGTCCCCGGTAAGCCTCGGGACGCTGCCCGGGCATGGCACGGTCACCCTGACCGGCGAGCTCGTCGGCTGTCCCTGTGTGCTGCACGATCTCGACCTGAACCCGCCGATCCATACCGACCGCAAGACCCCGGTGACCGGCACGGTCACCATCACCAGCATTGAGGTGCACGGTCGCGGCGGATGGACGCGGGTGGGCCCGGGCCGGGTGCTGTCCGACGCGGCCCGGTGGCGTCCTGGGCACTCGGACAACCCGCCGGACCGCCTGCGCGCGGTCGCGGCCGGGCTGGAGTGGCAATTCAAGGCGCGGGTGCAGCAGGACGCGATCCTGGTGTCGGTGAACCGGCCATATCCGCTGCCCGCGGTGGTCTCTGGCGCGATGCTCAGCCCGGGGCAACGCCTCGTCTCAGGCGTCGGGCTCGACGGCAGCCCGCTCGGCCTGCGGGTGGTCGCCGCCGCGACCGCCGTGCCCGGCGCACCGCAGGCCGGGGTGATCGTCGATCGCCGTTACGCGGAGCTGGCCGCGGGGGAGAACTTCCCGCAGGTTATCCAGGAGGTCTGGCTGGCGGCTGGTGCCCAGAGCGTCATCGAGCCCCGGCTGAAAGCCGCCGGCGTGCGCGCGCTCTCCGTCCGCAGCGCCGCGGCCATTACCGCGGTTTTTTCCCGGCAGGGCCCCGCCCTGGCCAGCGTGCTGTTCCT
>DAIRVB010000006.1:0-11188 GCA_036803065.1 Streptosporangiaceae bacterium | reverse complement strand
CGCCGCGGTCCTCGCCCAGGGCGTACCCCGCCCCGGCGGCCGCCGCCACCAGGCCGGCCGCTATGGCCAGTTCCGGGACGGCGGAACGCCAGCCGGTGGTCACTGGCGGCCACCTGGCCCCGCCGGTGACTGGGCCAGGTCGTCGGCCAGTTCACGCAGCGCCTCCCGGGCCTTGTCACGCTGCTCCGCGCCGAGCTCGTGGCTGGAGAAGCGTGCCTCGCAGAAGAGGCGGGTCAGCCGGGTCGCGGCGGCCCCGCGGACCAGGCCAGCGCCGGCCGCCCGGGCCAGGAGCTCATCCGGGGTGTCGGCTGCGTCCCGTACCGTTCCCGCGCTGGCCAGGTTCTGCTCCATGGACAGGTAGCAGGCAATGATGGCGGCCTGGGCGTCGTCGAACGCCCGCAGCGCGCTTCGGCCGGACTCGACGGCCGCCTGCAGCCCAGTGCCGCTGGGCATCGGCGTCGGGTGCCGCCTCGGGGTAGCTGACAGCGGTCTGCCGCCGCCTCAGCGCCACGGCGCAGACCACGGGCGCGGCGATCAGGGCGATGACGAGCAAGGTATAGAGCACTGCCGCGAGGGGGATGGGGATGCCCCCCGCGCCGGGCGTCGGCGCTGTCGGCTCTGGCGGGGTGGGCGCCGGCAGCGGCCGGGGATGGGTCCGCAGCGGTGCGGCCAGCAGCAGGACAACCGGGTTTGCGACGAGGCCCGCGGTCAGCAGCAGCCGCAGCACGTTGCGCAGCCGCGCGGCGAGTGCGGCACCGGGCGGGGCCCGCCGCCCCCTGATGAGCAGCGCGATGAGCAGTATGGTGAGAACCGCCTCCAGGATTGCTCCAACGGCGATGCCATCTCCCCGGGCGGGGCCAGCGTGACTGTGCAGCCGGATGTGGCCCCGCAGGACGGCCGCGGCCAGGGCGGTCAGCAGGGCGACCAGCAGGATCCGGATCGCTCTGGCCTGCGCCGCCGCCTTGGCCCCGGGGCTCGCGGGCGCCGGCTGAACGCTGCTGGCTCCCGGCCGCTCATCAGGTCGGCTCCTCGCTCGTCGCTGGCCCCCATCTCCAGGCCGCTCGCGGCGCGTGTGGTCCGGCGCTGCCAGCAGAATTCTGCCCGAGCCCGCGGTGCCGCCGTCGGCGCCCGGGCTCAGTAACTTCCCGGCTGAGTAACTTCGCGCGGACAGTGCCATCATCCGGCCGTGACGATGCCGGCCTGGTACGCGAGGATGACCAGGTGGACGCGGTCGCGGGCGTCGAGTTTGGTGAGCAGGTGGCCCACATGCGTTTTCGTGGTGGCGGGGCTGATGCTCAGCTGGCTGGCGATCTCGGTGTTGGACAGGCCACAGGCGATGAGCGCGAGGACTTCCCGTTCCCGGGCGGTGACGGCGCGCAGGTCTGGCTGTCCGGGCCGGGTGGCCGCGGCCGCCCGGGGCGTGCGGGCGAACTCCTCGACCAGGCGCCGGGTGACGCTCGGGGCGAGCAGCGCGTCGCCAGCGGCGATGACCCGGATGGCGTTCAGCAGGTCGCCCGGCAGCGTGCTCTTGAGCAGGAATCCGCTCGCCCCGGCGCGCAGCGCCGAGTAGACGTACTCGTCGAGGTCGAAGGTGGTCAGGATGAGTACCCGCACGCCAGCGGTCGCGGCCGATCCGGTGATCTGGCGGGTGGCCTCGATGCCGTCCATGACCGGCATGCGGACATCCATGAGAACGACATCGGGCTGGGTGCGACGGGCCTGCTCGACAGCCTCGGCGCCGGTGCCGGCCTCGCCCACCACGGAGAACCCTGGCGTGGCTGCGACGATGCCGCGGAAGCCGGCCCGGACCAGGGCCTGGTCGTCGGCGACCACCACCCGCAGCGTCACAGCGCGCCGCGGGTGAGCGGAAGGTGCGCGGTCACCTTGAATCCCTGACCCGGCAACGGCGCCGCGCTGAACTCGCCCCCGCACAGGCTCACCCGTTCCCGCATTCCGGTGATGCCGTGGCCGGAGCTCATGGCGAAGGGAGCGCTGGTCGGGCTGCGGCCCGCCCGGGCCGCAGCCCCCGCAGCCGCCCGGGCGCCCGCGCCCGGGTCGGTGATCTCGACGGACAGGTCACTGGCGCCATAGCGGACGACGACGTGGCAGCGGCCCGCACCGGAATGCTTGACCACATTGGTCAGCGCCTCCTGCACGATGCGGTACGCCGACAGGTCGATCCCGGCCGGTATGTCCCGCACCCGGCCGGTCCGCTCGACCTCGACCTGCACTCCGGCCCCTGCGGTCCTCGCCACCAGGCGGTCCAGGTCGGCCAGCCCCGGTGCGGGAGTGAGCGGAGCGAAGGCGCGGGCCTCGCCGTCACCGCCACCTTCGCGGGCTCCCGCCGATCCTCCGGCGCGGACCGATTCTCGGTCGCGGGCCGGGCTGCCGCTGGCCGCGCCAGCGCCACGATCATGGGGGAGCCGCCACCCGGCCTGGCCGGCGTCGCTGGCCACCCTGTCCCGTTCCGCCGCGTGGCGCAAGACGCCCAGGAGCCGTTGCATATCGCTCAGCGCCTCACGGCTCACGGTCTGGATGGCGCCCAGCGCGGCCCTGGCCTCGCCCGGCTGGCTGTCGAATACGTATTCGCCGAAGCCGGCCTGGACCGCCACCACCGTCATGCTGTGCGCCACCACGTCGTGCAATTCCCTGGCGATCCGGAGCCGCTCCTCGGTCACCGCCGATGTCGCGGCCTCGTCCCTGAGGTGCGCGGCGTAAGCCTGCCGCTGCTGCACCGCGTAGCCGACTGTCCAGCAGACGATCAAGACGAGGCCGGCGACATCCGCGTTGCCCGAGCCCATCCCGTTCAGGTGCATGGCCAGGGCCTGAAACGCCATCACGGCCAGGGACGCGACGAGCCCATACGCCGCGACAGTGCGGCGGGAGGTCGCCGCCACCAGGTAGAGCACGAATGCCAGCGGCAGGAACGCGCCGCGTGTGATCGAGTCCCCGGCCACGACGCTCACCAGGCAGACGGCCAGGATGGCGACGAGCGCACGGAGCGGGCCCCGGCGCCTGAGCGCGGCCGGGATGCACAGGCAGGCCGCCAGCACCAGCGGGAGCCACTCGCTCGCGGCCCACGCGCTGAGCGGGAACTGGTAGATATTGACGCCGCCGAGCATGACCCCGAAGATGATCACTGCAAACAACGACGCTATCGCGTAGTCCGCCCGTCGGCCCGGCCGGAGCCGGTGGATCAGTGGCGGCCCGAGAGCGGCCCGGGGCGCGGGGTGGCCGGCCGGTTCCACGCGGGGCGCGACCGGTTCCACGCGGGGCGCGCCTCGTTCCGCGCGGGGCGCGACCGGTTCGGCGCCGGGCGCGCCTCGTTCCGCGCGGGGCGCACCGGGTGCTGCCGGTGCCAGCTGTTGCGCCGCGGGCGCTGCGGGAGACTCTGCGCTCACCTCCCCACGGTAGCCCGCCAGGTCCGCGCTGGCGTCGTCCCTGAGTCGTAGGATCCAGGGCGGACCCACGGCCGCGGCCACGGCCGGCTGCCTCTCAGGTGGGACCAGAATGCAATCCCCCGGGATGATGACGGCGGCCCGGCGGGCCGCCATTCTAGGGATCGCGCTGCCAATGGCGGCAGCGGCCGGCTCCGGAGAAAAGCCAGAGCGCGCCAGTTTCACAGCAACGACATCGGGCGGACCGGTTCCGTGGGACGCCACAGGAAGGCGAGGCCGAAGTACCGTGACCGCTCAACTACCGCTCCGCGCCGGGCCGCCAGCCGGGACGCCGGGCTCCGCGGCGGCTGTCATCGAGACGGCGGCGCTCACCAAGCGGTATCCGGCCGGGGTGACCGCGCTGGACGGCCTGACCGTGACCGTCGGGCCCGGCATCACCGGTCTGGTCGGCTCGAATGGTGCCGGCAAGTCGACATTTATCAAGATCCTGCTTGGCCTGCTCCCGGTCACCAGCGGACGGGCGGCCGTGCTCGGCCATGACTGCGCCAGTGACGGGGAGCAGATCAGGATGCTGACCGGCTACATGCCGGAACATGACTGCCTTCCGCCGGATGTCACCGCGACCGAGTTCGTCACGCACCTCGGCCGGATGTCCGGGCTGCCGCCGACCGCGGCCAAGGAGCGGGCGGCCGAGTCGCTGCGCCATGTCGGCTTGTACGAGGAGCGCTACCGGCAGATCGGCACCTACTCCACCGGCATGAAACAGCGGGTGAAGCTGGCCCAGGCCCTGGTGGGGGACCCGCGGCTGATGCTGCTCGACGAGCCGACCATCGGGCTCGATCCGGCCGGGCGGTCCTCGATGCTCGACCTGATCAGCCGGATCGGCGCGGAGTTCGGCATTTCCATCGTCGTGTCCTCGCACCTGCTCGGGGAGATCGAGCAGATCTGCGACCACCTGGTGGCCATTGACGGGGGCCGGCTGCTCCGCTCCGACAGCATGACCAGCTTCACCCAGGTGAGCCAGGTGCTGCTGATCGAGGTCGACGAGGGCATCGGGGTACTGCAGGCCGAACTCGCCGAGCGAGGGCTGCGACCGCAGCGCAGCGACCGGGCGCTGCTCGTCCAGATCGAGACGGACGCCACTTATGACGCTGTCCGTGACGCGATCGCGGACCTCGGGCTGCCGCTGAACCGCCTGGAACAGCGCAGGCGCCACGTGGAAGAACTCTTCCACGACAACGAGGAGGAGGCACGCCGTGACCGCTGACACTGGTACCGCGGGGGCCGGCCACGGTGGGGTCATCCACGACATCGGCTACCGGCGCTACGAGGGCCCGCGGCTGGGCCGCGCGGCGATCGTCCGGGCACTCTGCTGGCACAGCCTGCGGTCCGCCTTCGGCATCGGCCGCGGCGCCAAGGCCAAGATCGTGCCGGTCATCACCTTCGTCATCATGTGCCTGCCCGCGGTGGCGAACGCGGTATCGGTGGCCCAGGGCAGCCCGCGAGCGGTCCCTTACGACACGTACATCTTCCAGCTGCGGGTCATCGTCATGATCATCTTCATCGCCGCCCTGGCCCCCGAGCTTGTCTCCCGCGACCTGCGCAGTCACGTCCTGCCGCTGTACTTCTCCAGGCCGCTGCGCCGGCTGGACTACCCGCTCGCCAAGCTCGCCGCGTTCATCCTGGCCTGCCTGGCCATGATCGAGATTCCGCTGCTCTTCCTCTACCTGGGCACGATCACCCAGGCGCACGGCGGCTCGGCCATCTGGCACGAGACGCGGGCGCTGATCCCCGGCCTGCTCGTCGGGCTGATGTGGGCCGTGCTGCTCGCCGCGATCGGGCTCGTCCTCTCCTCGCTCAGCGGCCGGCGCGCCTACTCGACCGGGACCATCGCCATCTACTTCTTCCTGACCTGGATACTCGCCGGGATCCTGGATTCGGTCAGCACCGGCCGCGGCCCGATCACCGGGGGAGTGGGGGCAGCCAACACCGGGGCGCGGCTGTCCGGCCTGGTCAGCCCGTTCACCGTGCTGGACGGCGTACGGCAGTGGCTCGGCGGCACCTCGCGGGGCCCGCTACCCCCGCCGGGTAACTACGGGCCCCTCTACGGCGCGATGCTGCTCCTGCTCCTGGCCGCGGCCCTGACCGGCCTGGCGGTCCGGTACCGGAAGGCCGGTGTCGCATGAGCGCGATCGAGTTGCGCAACGTTTCGCGGTGGTATGGCAACGTCGTCGCGATCAACGACATAACGATGACCATCAGCCAAGGTGTCACCGGCCTGCTTGGCCCCAACGGTGCCGGGAAATCCACCCTGCTGCACCTGATCGCCGGGTTCCTGGAGCCGTCCAGGGGCGAGCTGACCGTCGGCGGGGCGGCGAGCTGGCGGAACCCGGACATCTACCGGGTTCTCGGCCTGGTGCCGGAGCGGGATTCCGTCTACGCCTTCCTGACCGGCCAGGAGTTCGTCCGGGCCACCGCCCGGCTGCACAAGCTGCCTGACCCCGACGCGGCCGCGCAGCGCGCCATCGGGATCGTGGAGATGACCGGCACGCAGGACCGGAGAATCTCGACCTACTCCAAGGGCATGCGGCAGCGGATCAAGGTGGCCGCGGCCCTGGTGCACGATCCGCAGGTGATCCTGCTGGATGAGCCGTTCAACGGGATGGACCCGCGGCAGCGCCTGCACATGATGGATCTGCTTGAAGGGCTCGCCGACCAGGGCCGTACCATCCTGTTCAGCTCGCACATCCTGGAGGAGGTGGAACGGCTGTCCGGCACCATCCAGGTGATTGTGTCCGGGCGGCTCGCCGCGTCCGGCGACTTCCGGGCCATCAGGCGGCTGATGACGAGCCGGCCACACGTTTTCCTCGTCCGCACCTCGGATGACCGGCGGCTCGGTGCCACCCTGATCGGCCGCCCCGCGGTGACCGGGGTGGAGGTGACCGGCCGGGGCCTGCAGGTGCGGGCGTCCGACTACGGCGCCTTCAGCCGGGAGCTGGCCACGCTCACCCGGCAGGAGGGCATCCGGCTGCGCGAGCTGCTGCCCGAGGATGAATCGCTGGAGAGCGTGTTCGCCTACCTCGTGGAGTCCTGACGGGGCCCGGCCCGCTGTCTGCCTAGAACCCAGGAAAGAGACGATTGAGATGTTTGGTGTGCAGGGCAGGGTCGTCGCGTCGATCACGCTGCGCGCGACGATGGGCCGCAAGCGGGTATTCCTGTTCGCGATCCCGCCGCTGATCCTGGTGCTGGTCACCGTCCTGCTGAAGCTCGCGCACCCGCCGGCGACGGACTGGCCCAGCCACATCCTGGGCGACTTCGGCTTCTCCGTGGTGCTCCCGCTCACCGCGCTGATCATCGGCACCAGCGTGCTGGGGGCGGAGATCGACGACGGCAGCGTCATTCACCTGCTCGCCACGCCGGTGCGCCGCTCGACGGTGATCGTGAGCAAGTTCGTGGTGGCGGCCTTCCTGACGATGATCTTCGTTGCGGTACCAGAGCTGATCGCGGGACTGATCGCCACCGGGGGCGCCACCAAGCTAGCTGTTGGCCTGTTCGTCGGCGCGCTGGTCGGATCGGTGATCTACAACGCGGTCTTCATCATGATTTCCGTTCTCACCACGCGGGCGATCGCGGTCGGGCTGCTCTACCTGCTGGTCTGGGAAGGGGTGCTGGGCAACTTCGCCAGCGGCGCCCGGATCCTGTCGGTGGAGCAGTACTCGCTGGGGGTGGCTAACTCGATCGCGCACAACACCGGCCTGAACGCGCACCTCGGGCTGCCGACAGCGGTCGTGATGGGCGCGGTGGTGACCGTCGCCACCCTGGCGTTCGCCATCCGCCGCCTGGGGTCGTTCTCCCTCAAGGGCGACGCCGTCTGAGTTAGGCGTGTCCTACCGGGGCGTCCGCTCATCGGGACGGAACGCCGGGCCGTGCCCGGGCACGATCACTGACGCGATCTCCAGGATCCGCTGCCGGCTGGCGCTCAGCGCCCGCTGGTCGGCGGCGAGCGGGTCGTCGGCCGGGCCGTCAGGCCCCCACCAGGCGTGCGTGCAGGCGTAGACGCCGTCAGCGGTAGCGGCCAGGGTGGTGATGTCCTCGTTGCTGTGGCCCGGCGTGGCGATCAGCCGGACCGACGGGCTCAGATCGAAGTCCCCGCCGTCACGGCCGATCCACAGGTCACCGTCGTAGGTGGCCCAGTGGTCGTGAATCAGCGCCGAGCCGAACAGCGCCGCGTTGACGGTGTGGTCCGGGTGGTGGTGGCTGAACACGACGTCGGTCACATCCTGCGGGGCGTGCCCCAGGGCGGCCAGCGCATCGAGCAATACCTCGCGGTGCGGCACCATCCCAGGGTCGACCACGATCACGTGCGCGCCATCGAGAATGAGCGTGACCGTGCTGCCCACCCGGTCGCCGCCGGCCATCTCCCGGACATAACCCTCGTGCAGGACGTGCACATGCGCCGCGGTGGCCTGGGGTATCGCGTTATCAGTCACGGAGCCCGAGATTAGCGCGCCGCCCGGCGCAGCGCTGCGGGCAGGATAGACGTCTCTCTACGTGGACGCAGAAACCGCGGATGTCATGAACGGACCGGGCCGGGCCGTCCCGGCGGAGGCGAGCGACGCCGACTGGGCGGTGACCGCCCTGTTCCGCGACCATCATCTGGAGCTTGTCCGGCTCGCACTGGTGATGGTCGGGGACATGGCCACCGCCGAGGACGTGGTGCAGGACGCGTTCGAGCACCTGCACAAGCGCTGGCCTCGGTTACGCGAGCCGGGCAGCGGGCTGGCCTACGCGCGGTCCAGCGTGCTGAACGGCTGCCGCTCGGTACATCGCCGGTCGGCTGTTGCCCGCAGGCACGTCGCGAGGCTCGCCGGGCCGTCAGGGGCCGGCCCGGATGCCGAGGCGGTACTGGCGGACCGGGGCGAGCTGCTGACGGCGCTGCGCGGCCTGCCGCGACGCCAGCGCGAGGTGCTGGTCCTGCGCTACTACGCCGACCTTGACGTAGCGGAGATAGCCGCGACGCTCCGGATCAGCCCGGGTGCCGTCCGTTCCACGGCATCCCGCGGGCTTGCGGCGCTGGCCCAGAGCCTGGGGAGGGCTGAGCGATGACAGACATCGAGAACCGCCTGCGCGACGAGCTCAGGGCGGAGGCGCAGCGCGCGCAGCCGCACATGCTCCGCGAACTCCGCCTCCCGCCGCGGCGTCGCGTGGCGCTGGCCAGGCCGTGGCTGGCCCCGCTCGCCGCGGTGATCGCCGTCATCACGGTGATCACGGGCGTCCGGCTGGTGGTCGGCGGCCTGCCAGCACCCCCGGCGGCGGCTGCCCAGGGCGTGATGCCCCGGTTCTACGTTGTCACCCAGTCCAATGGCCGGGCTGCCCTCCCGGCGGTGGTCCGCAGGTCGGCCAACGGTGCCGTGGTGATGAGGGTCGCCGCGCCCTCAGGCGAGCAATTCCAGCAGGTCACCGCGGCGTCTGATGGCCGCACGTTCGTGCTGTCAGCCGTCAGCGGCTCGCGAGCGAACCGGGTCTTCCGGTTCTACCGCCTGGGCCTGGCGGCGGACGGGCGGCCCGGCCCGCTGACCGCACTGCCGCTCAGCGTGCGCTCGGGCAACGATCTGTACTACGTCAGCGGCATCGCGTTGTCGCCCGGTGGCCGCGAGCTCGCGGTGGCTGTGGTGGGGGGGGCGTTCGAGGCGCCAGGGAAGCAGGGCCTTTCCGCCGCCGTCATGCCGGGCCGGGCCAGGATCGAGGTCGCCTCGCTTCGGACGGGGGAGCTGCGCACGTGGACCGCGTCCCCGGGGACCGGCTTCCCCGTGCGCTCCGGCCTGTCCTGGGCGGACCACGGCCGCCGGCTCGCCTACCTCTCCGATACGCTCCCCGGGCTGCTGCGACCCCAGGATGCCGGTGTGCGGATGCACCTCCTGGACACGGCCCGTCCCGGCCGGGAACTGACCGGCTCCAGCGCCTTGGTGCCGCTGCGGACCGCGGGCGCGGTCATCGGCCCGGCCCTGATCACCGATAACGGAAGCAGGGTGATCGCCTGGATCGGGCCGTCCCCGCTCTCCGCACCGGTGGTGCTCGGCGAGTTCTCCGCGCGGACGGGGCAGCTCCTGCGGGTCCTCTACCGCGGCCCGGGGAACGGCGTCGGCGATTACCTGACCGACGGCTACTTGCTGGCGGCCGACCCCTCCGGGCGCCACGTGCTGGTCAGCGGCATGACCGTGCGGGGCAGCACCCTGCTGCTCGGCCGGGTCGACAACGGCCGATTCACCCGGCTGCCCAGCCCGTCCCCGAGCTTCCAGCTGGTCGAGGCGGCCTGGTGAGATCCGGCTCGCCGAGCGAAGGCCCGGCCGCTAACGGGCCCGCACCCGGCGCCATCCCAGGACGGCGATCCAGAGCGAGAGCAGCAGGATGAGCATGCCGTCGAGGGCGTGCAGCCCACCGACCCACTTGTTGCTGTCGCCGAGGGCGGCGAGGACGTTCTGGGCGATCACCGTCAGCAGCGCGAGCAGGAACGCGGATATGGTGGTCCGCCTCGACTGCCAGGCGACCAGCGCGACGATGAGCAGTACCAGGGAGATCACCATCAGGATGGTTTCCCCCTCACGTGGCCTGGAAGGCCCAGGCGATTGTGACGGTATGGCGGGGGAGTTACGGAAACCGTTACGGCGCCTGGCGGGCTTTGGCGGCGGCCTTCATCTGCTGCTTGTGCGCACGGACCTGGGCCAGCGAGTCGTCGTCCACGATGTCGGCGACCGAGTGGTGCGAGCCTTCCTGGCCGAAGGGCCCGGTGGCCTCGCGCCAGCCGTCTGGCTGCACGCCCATCTGCTTGCCGAGCAGCGCCGCGAAGATCTGGGCCTTGGCCGGGCCGAACCCGGGCAACTCGCCGATCCGCTTCACCAGGTCTTCGCCGGTCGCCGCGCCGTTCCAGACCTGCGCCGCGTCGCCGTCATAGCGCTCGACGAGGAGCCGGCACAGGGCTTGCGTCCGCCCGGCCATGGCCTTCGGGAAGCGGTGCAGCGCCGGCCTCTCGCTGAACACGGCCGCGAGCGCCTCGGGGTCGTAGTCGGCGAGCTCGGCGGCGGTGGGCTCGTGGCCGAGCCGCTTCACCAGGTCGCGGGGGCCGGCGAAGGCCTTCTCCAACGGCACCTGCTGGTCCAGCAGCATGGCGATGAGCAGCGCGAGCGGGTCGCGGGACAGCAATTCGTTGGCGTCGTCGTCGACAGGCAGCGATAGCGTCATGGGGACCTCCAGGTCAGAGGACTATCCTGGCCGGCGGCAGCCAGGTGCGCGACCGCGCCCTGGGCGTCCTGGGTTCAGCGCGGGTGCAGAACTTGCGCACACCAGTGCCAGACGGAACTACCTGGCGAGCATCTGGCGTTTCACTAACAGGCGAGGATGTGATGCAGTGGGCTCGGCACACCATCGCCGGGGAGCCACATCGTCGCCGCCAAGGAGGCACCGTTGTCACGTCAGATGAAGTTCGGCATCGCCGGAGTGGTCGTAGGTCTCATATTGCTGTTTGTACTGCCCTGGTGGGTCGGCCTGGTGATCATCGCCGCAGCAGTCGGCATCCCGCTGGGCGGCTATCTCATGCTCGACCCATCGCAGCGGCGTCGGCTCAAGCGGGTCCGCCAGCGTCGGCAGATCGGCGGCTGACTACGCCGGCTACCTCCGTGACATGCGCTGTCGGCATGCCTCGGGTCTGGTGAACCGGCCCTGGTGGTGCAGCAGCGGGCGGTCTCCGCTGCTGCACCACCAGGGCCGGTTCACCAGACCCGAGGCATGCCGAC
>DAIRVB010000005.1:16552-18312 GCA_036803065.1 Streptosporangiaceae bacterium | reverse complement strand
CGTAACGCCTATGCCGCCAGCAAGGTCGCACAGGAGCACCTGGCCTCCACCTGGGCGCGGATGACCGGCGGGTCGGCTGTCGCGCTGCGCTACCACAATGTCTACGGGCCGAGAATGCCGCGTGATACGCCGTACTCCGGCGTGGCCGCGATCTTCCGTTCCGCGCTCGAGGGCGGCCGGGCACCCGAGGTCTATGAGGATGGCGGGCAACGACGCGATTTCGTTCATGTCCGGGACGTGGCCAAGGCGAATATGAACGCGCTGGGCGCCGGGGACCCGGGCACGCTGCAGGCGTTCAACATCGCCAGCGGTGAGCCGCACACGGTCGGCCAGATGGCCGAGGCGCTCGCTGCGGCCTTCGGCGGCCCGCCACCTGTCGTGACCGGCAAGTTCCGGCTCGGCGACGTCCGTCACATCGTAGCCTCCCCGGCGGCCGCGGCGCGCGGGCTCAGCTTCCGCGCCGAGGTGAGCTTCGGCGCCGGGATGGCCGAATTCGCCCGGGCGCGGCTGCGGGATCCCGCAGCCGCGCGGGATCCCGCTAGTCCGGTGCGGATCAGCCCCGCTGCCGCGCGTACACCGGCCGCCGGGCCGGCTCCGGAGCGTGGGCGAGCGGCAGCCGTATAACGAACCGGCAGCCGGGGCCGGCGTTTGCGACCGCGATCTGGCCGGAGTGCGCCTCGACGATGCCGCGGGCGATGCTCAGCCCGAGCCCGGCGCCGTTGTCCTCACCGGGCGTGCGGGCCGGCTCGCCGCGGAACGCCACGTCGAAAACGCGCGGCAGGGCCTCGGCGGCGATCCCGCCGCAGGCGTCGGCCACGCTGACCAGGGCTGCGCCCCGCTCGACACCGCCCTGCACCTGCACCAGGCCTTCCGAGGGAGTGTGCCGGATGGCGTTGGTGACCAGGTTGCGGAGCGCGCGGCCGAACTCGGCGGCGTCCACCAGAACCGGAAGGCCGCGGACCGCCGAGCCCTGCAACCGCACGCCCTTGGCCCGGGCCAGCGGCTCAGTACTGGCGAGCGCCTCGGCCACCAGGTCGTCGAGGCCGACTAGGCGCATGGACAGCCGCAGCGCGCCCGCGTGGATGCGGGATAGCTCGAACAGGTCGTCGATCATGGTCGTCAGGCGGTCCGCCTCGCGCCGGATCTGCGTGTGGTAGGTGCTCACCGTTTCGTAGTCCCTGACGACGCCGTCCTCAAGCGCCTCGGCCATCGCACGCACCCCGGCGAGCGGTGTGCGCAGGTCATGACTGACCCAGGCGACCAGTTCCCGCCGACTCGCCTCCAGGGCACGTTCCCGCTCGCGTCCATGAGCGAGTCGTTCATGGGCCGCGGAGAGCCCCTCGGACAGCCCGGCGAGCTCGGCCGGAAGCGTTACCCGCGGTGGTTCGTAGAAGCCGGTTTCCCCGACCTCCTGCACCGCACCGAGGAGGAGACGGCTGGCCTTGCTGAGCTTCCGGCTGACGAAAAGCGCCACGGCGAACCCAGCCAGGCCCGCGATGCCGAGGAGTTCCAGCATGACCTTTTGATCGCTGCCAGGGGCCAGCATCAGGACGGCGATCGCCCCGACCCCGGCGAGGGACGTGACGACCGTGACGGCGTGACGAGGCAAGAACACGATATCTGCTTGGTTAGAATTTCAGACTGGTTGCCGGGACTTGAACGGCAGTTTCCACGTCACGACCGTCACGTCGTCACGATCGTCACGGTAATTTTATTTTCCCGCTCCCGGGGCTGCCGAATCCGCCGGGCATGCCCTCGGG
>DAIRVB010000005.1:0-16542 GCA_036803065.1 Streptosporangiaceae bacterium | reverse complement strand
GGCGACGACGGTGAGCATCGCGGCGATGGAACGGCCGGCCAGCATCCGCAGCGCGACGAGCCCGATCGAGGTGGTGACGACCGCGATCGAGGCGACCCACTCAGAAACGTGGAGCAGATCGGAGGGGGCGATCAGGGCGCTCATGCATGCTCCGGTTCGTATCGGTAACCGACACCCCAGACCGTGACGAGCCGCCTGGGCATGGTTGGATCCGGCTCGACCTTTTCCCGCAGCCGCCGGATGTGCACGGTGACCGTGGACGTGTCACCGAACGTCCAGCTCCACACGTGCCCGAGCAGTTGCTCGCGGGTGAAGGCCTGGCCCGGATGCTGCATGAGGAAGGCGAGCAGGTCGTACTCCCTCGAGGTGAGGGCCAGCGCGTTGCCCTTGAGGGTGGCCGCGTGCGCCGCGAGGTCGATCACCAGGTCGCCGTCCTTGACGACGCCGAGCGAGTGCGCGTCGGGCAGGCCGCCGCCACGGGCGCGGCGCAGCACCGACTTCACCCGCAACGCCAGTTCGCGCGGGCTGAACGGCTTGGTGACGTAGTCGTCGGCGCCGGTCTCGAAGCCGACCACGCGGTCGGTCTCCTCACCGAGCGCGGTCAGCATCACGACCGGGATGGGCCACTGGGCCCGCAGCCTGCGGCAGATCTCCAGCCCATCCATCCCAGGCAGCATGAGATCCAGCACGACCAGGTCAGGCGGCTCGTCAGCGATGCGGCGGAGAGCCTCGAAGCCATCGCCGCAGCACTCCACCTGGTGGCCGTCGCGGACAAGGTAACGCCCGACCACGTCGGCGAGCGTGGCATCGTCGTCGACGACCATGATGCGGCCGGGACGGTCGGTGGTGGTCACGATGCCACCCCCCGGCGCTGCCACAGGCCTGTGAGATTGGCGGCGGTCCATCCATTAAGTGCGGAATTCCTGGTCACGCTCTCAACGGTAGAGCGGGAACGGGTTTTGCGCCTCTATCCGAGGTGATTCCGTCACAGGAACGTAAGGGTAACCGGCAACGCCGGGCGCCGGCGGAAGCTAGGCTCTTCGCGGTCGGACCCCCCGTGCGCCCTGCTGAGGAGGTGACCCTCGTGCTCGGTCAGCTATACGAGGACGCGCTGGCCGGCCTCGCGCGGCCGGAGATCGAGCACGCCGATGGCCGCCGTACTCCGCTCAGGGCCGAGGAGTGGACGCGCGCCGTGCCGGGTGACGGATCGATCCTGGACCGCTGCAAGGGACACACCCTCGATGTCGGTTCCGGGCCCGGGCGCCTGACGGTGGCGCTGGCCGAGCGCGGGGTTCCGGCACTGGGCATTGACGTCACTCCGTACGCCGTCTGGCTCGCCCGGTCGTCCGGAGCGCTCGCGCTGCGCAGAGACGTATTCGGCGCGGTACCGGGAACCGGGCGCTGGGCCACCCTGCTGCTGGCCGACGGGAACATCGGGATCGGCGGCGACCCGGGCACGCTGCTGCGCCGGGTCGCGGAACTGATCATGCCGGGTGGCCGGGCACTGGTCGAAGTGGAACCGCCCGGTGCGCCCATGCTTGTTGAGCAGGTACGGCTGAGGCAAGGGGCCACGCTGAGCGACTGGTTCCCGTGGGCCTGGATCGGTGCTGATCAGATCGGCGACCTCGGCCAGACCGCTGGCCTCGCGGTGACTGAGATCTGGACCGACTCAGGCCGCTGGTTCGCCGCCCTCAGCTGACGCCCGACACGGCTCCCGGCGCGCATGGCCCCGGGGGCCGCTTAACGATTGCTTACGGGCTGGCCTGGTCATATCCGGAATCCGGCGCCCGGATGGGAGCGTGGTCGGCATGACTGGACGGATGCGGGTCATCGCTGCGGCCGCGGCCGCAGCGATGATCACATGCCTGGTGCTGCTCGTCGTGCACCCCGATCCGCGGCTGGCGCGGTTCGGCACGCTGCCGTTGATGGCCGCGTTGTGGGCGGTGTTCGCGGCAGGCGCCTGGCTGGTACGCAGGACCCCGCTCCGGTGGTCCGTCGCGGTGATCCTGCTAGGCGGGATCGCGGTCCAGTTGGCGGCGTTGTCGGCGCCACCACGAACCAGCGATGACCTGTACCGCTACATCTGGGACGGCCGGGTGCAGGCATCGGGATTCGACCCCTACCAGTACGTGCCCGCCGCCCCGCAACTGGTGGCGCTGCGCGAGCCGTTCCTGTGGAGCCCCGCGGCCCCGCACTGCGTCCGGTCCGGCGCGAAGGCGGCTGTCACCAACGGTGAGACGCTCGCCGCCGGCTGCACCAGGATCAACCGGCCAACCGTGCCCACGATCTACCCGCCGGTCGCCGAGGCCTACTTCCTGGCCGTGTACCACATGTCGCCGCTGCTGGGCAGCGGGTCAACCCCCATTCAGGCCGGCGCCGCGCTGTGCGCTGTCGCCGCCACCGTGTTGCTGCTGTTCGGCCTGCGGTCGCTGGGGCGTGATCCGCGGCTGGCCGTGCTCTGGGCCTGGTGCCCGGTGGTCGCCCTGGAGGCCGGCAACAACGCGCATGTGGACGTGCTGGCGGCGGCCCTCACCGCCGGGGCCCTGGTGGTACTGGCGAAGGCGGGCCGGCTGCGCCGGTCCCTGGCCGGTGGCGCGCTACTCGGCCTCGCCTTCGCGGCCAAGATGACACCCGTACTGGTGGTGCCCGCGGTGCTGCGCCGCCGGTGGGCCGCCGTGGCGTCCTCCGCGGTAGCCGCGACGGGGCTGGTCTACCTGCCGCACGTACTGCGGGTACACGGTGGGGTGCTTGGCTTCCTGCCCATTTACCTGAACCAGGAGGGGTACAACAGCGGCTCGCGGTTCGTGCTGCTCGACGAGTTCGTGTCCGGCCGGCTGGCCACCCTGGCGGCGTTTACGGTGCTGGCCGTGACGGCGTTCGCGGTCATCCGCCGCAGCGACCCGGACCAGCCGTGGCGTGGTGCGGTGGTGATGACCGGCGTGGCGCTCGCCGTCGCGACGCCGCCGTTCCCCTGGTACTCGATGCTGCTGGTGATGCTGGTCGCGTTCGACGGCCGGGCCGAGTGGCTCGCCTTCGCCGCGGCCATGCACCTGTCCGTCATGCAGCCACTGCCGGGCCTGTCGCTCTCCGCGACCGCAGCCCAACGGATCGGGTACGGCACTGCCGTCCTCATCGTCGTGGCGGTGTCGGCTGCTCGCCGGGTGCGCGCCCAGCGAGCCCCGGTCGCCGCCGTGCCGGCCAGCCCCGTGCCGGCCAGCCCCGTGCCGGCCAGCCCCGTGCCGGCCAGCCCCGTGCCGGCCAGCCCCGTGCTGGTGACCACGCCACGCGGCTGAGCGTCAGGCTTCCTGGCGGGTGTCGATCGCCTGGATCAGGCGGCTGAGTGCCGTGAAGAACTGCTGCTGTTCCTCGGGGGAGAACACCTCGAAGAGTTCCGCCATCGCGTCGAGCCGCGGCGCGAGGGCCTGCTCCGCTTCCCTGGCCCCGGCGGGCGAGAGCTCGACCAGGGTGGCCCTGCGGTCGGTCGGATGCGGGCGGCGGAGCACGAGCCGCGCGTCCTCCAGCGCGTCGACCATGGCGGTCATGTTCCGTGGGCTGACTCCCAATTGCACCCCGAGTTCGCGCATGATGGCTGGCCCGCCGCAGTGCAGCGCCTCGAGGAGGCGCAGCCGGGTGTAGCTCAGCCCGTCACAGGAGCGCCCGTCCGTCCACCGGAGGAAGGCGGCCGCGAAGCGCGCGGTCTGCGCCACCAGGGCGCGCCGGCGGTCGGTCTCATCGAGACCTGCGATCGGGCCGGGATCGGCGCTCTGGCAGCCTTCCTCGGCAACCCGCTGCGGTACCCGATCCAGTTCCACCTGCTCAGCGTACTCGGGTTGTTTAGTTGACACGATTATTACGTACGGTAATATCGGGCACGTAACTTTCACTGGCAACAGATAGCTACGGAGGGCAGCGCCTGGCGCTGGCCGGCCGAGAGAGGCATGACACATGACCACAGCAGACGGACAGCGCGGCGTTCTGGCCGAGGGCGCGCCGGTAGCCGCTTTCGACAGCGCGGTCGCGGGGCCGAGTACCTGGTCGCTGGATGCCGCGCACTCGTCGGTAGCCCTGCGGCACAAGACCATGTGGGGCCTGGTCACCGTCCGCGGCACCTTCTCCGACCTCAGCGGTACCGGCGAAATCCTCCCGGACGGCTCGGCGCACGGCCGCCTGGAGGTCGGGGCGGCCTCGCTGAACACGAACAACGCCAAGCGGGACAAGCACCTGCAGTCGGCCGACTTCTTCAACGCCCAGGCCCATCCGCGGATCGTCGCTGAAATGCGGCGCGCGACGCGGACTGGTGGCACCGTGACCGTCTCCGGAG
Source organism: Streptosporangiaceae bacterium (assembly GCA_036803065.1). Lineage (GTDB taxonomy): Bacteria > Actinomycetota > Actinomycetes > Streptosporangiales > Streptosporangiaceae > JAWWPY01. The sequence continues at coordinate 12,221 of DAIRVB010000005.1, read as the reverse complement.
ACCTGACGGTGGCCGGCGTCACACGCCCGCTCGAGTTCACCGCCGCGGTGACGGAAGCCACACCCGACGCGATCACCCTCCGCGCCGAGACCGAGGTTGACCGGGCAACCTTCGGCCTGACCTGGAACCAGATGGGCGCGTTGAAGGGTCTTCCACCGTTTCCGTGGTGACCCGCTTCACCGGCCGGCCGCGAAGTCCACGCCCTGACTATGCCGCGGGCCGTACCGTAGAGCTGTGCGCGCATGGGTGGTCCATAAACCCGGGCCGATGGCCACGGGCCCGCTACGCCTGATCGAGCGGCCGATTCCCCAGCCCGGGCCCGGCCAGCTGCTGGTCAAGGTCCGCTGCTGTGGCGTCTGCCGGACCGATCTGCACCTGGCCGAGGGCGACCTCCAGCCCAAAGCGCCGGACATCACGCCCGGTCACGAGGTGGTCGGCGAGGTCGTCGAGGCCGGGCCCGGTGCGGCCAGGTTCGAGCCCGGCGACCGGGTGGGGGCGGCCTGGCTCGGCGGGACCGACGGGTCCTGCCCGTACTGCCGGCGCGGCAGCGAGAATCTCTGTCCCGCGTCGGTCTACACCGGCTGGGATTACCACGGTGGTTACGCGGAGTACATGGTCGTCGCGGACGCGTTCGCGCACCCGCTACCGCACGGGTTCAGCGACGCGGAACTCGCGCCGCTGCTCTGCGCCGGGATCATTGGCTATCGCGCTCTGCGGCGGGCCGAGCTGCCGCCCGGCGGCACCCTGGGCATCTACGGCTTCGGTGGGTCCGCGCACCTCGCCGCGCAGATCGCCATCGCCGAGGGCGCGGCCGTGCACGTGTTCACCAGGGGCGCGGCCGCCAGGGATCTGGCGCTCACCCTCGGCGCTGCCTCGGCGCAGAGTTCCGACGACCCGCCGCCCGAGCCGCTCGACTCGGCCATCCTGTTCGCCCCCGTCGGGGATCTGGTGCCGACCGCGCTGGCCGCGCTGGACAGGGGCGGCACGCTCGCGATCGCCGGCATCTACCTGACCGACATCCCGTCGCTGAACTACGCCGAGCACCTGTTCCAGGAACGGACGGTGCGCAGCGTCACCTCGAACACGCGAGGCGACGCGGCCGAGTTCCTCACCCTGGCTGAGCGGCTGCACATCGGGGTCACCACGACACCCTACGACTTCGGCCAGGCGGACCAGGCGCTCGCTGATCTGGCCGTTGACCGCGTGCACGGCGCCGCGGTCATCTCCATTTAGGCTGTCGCGGGTGACGAGCCAGCGCATCGCAGCCCGGGAACTGCTCAGCCGATTCCCCCTCGTGGATGGCCACAACGATCTCGCCTGGGAGCTGCGGGAGGCGGGCCGCGAGGATCTCAGCACAACCGATCTCACGTCGCCGGTCCCGTTCACCCACACTGACCTGCCGCGGATCGCCGCCGGCGGGCTCGGCGCCCAGTTCTGGTCGGTCTACGTGCCGGCCACGCTGCAGGGCGACGGTGCGGTGTCGGCGACCCTGGAGCAGGTCGACCTGGTGCGCCGGATGATCTGCCGCTACTCCGGCGTGCTCGAACTCGCGCTGACCGCTGCTGACGTGGACCGGATCTTCGCGGCCGGCAAGGTGGCGTCGCTGATCGGCGCCGAGGGCGGCCACTCGATCGCGTCCTCGATGGGCGTGCTCCGGATGCTCTACCGGATCGGGGTCCGGTACTTGACCCTGACGCACAATGCGAACGTCCCGTGGGCGGACTCGGCCACCGATGAGCCGAAGGCGGGCGGCCTGACCGCCTTCGGCCGCGAGGTGGTCAGGGAGATGCAGCGGCTCGGAATGCTCGTGGACCTGTCCCACGTCTCGCCCGCGACGATGCGTGACGCCCTGGACACGGCGGAGGCGCCGATCATCTTCTCCCACTCCAGCGCCCGCGCCCTGTGCGATCACCCGCGCAACGTGCCCAACGAGATCCTGGGGCGGCTGCCGGCCAACGGCGGGGTGTGCATGGTGACGTTCGTGCCGTCGTTCGTCGCGCCCGAGTGCCGGGACTGGGAGGACGACCTCAGCGCCGAGATGACGCGGCGCGGGATGGAGCCGTGGGACTTCGGCCTGCGAGCCGGGATGCGGCAGGAATGGGCCCAGGACCATCCGCGGCCGGTAGCCACGCTGGCCCAGGTGGCCAGCCACGTCGAGCATGTCCGTGAGGTGGCCGGCCTCGACCACGTCGGCATCGGATCGGATTTCGATGGCACCGACCAGGTCCCGGACGGGCTGGCGGACGTCTCCTTCTATCCGGCGCTGATCGCCGAGCTGCTGGGCCGGGGCTGGAGCGAGGACGACTGCCGACGGCTGGCCGGCGGCAACATCCTGCGGGTCATGCGCGAGGCCGAGGCGGCCGCCCGGGCTATCGGCGAGCAGCGCGGCCCGTCCACGGCGCGCATCGAGGACTCTGGCGGCCGGTGATCGTCCGGTCCGGGATCAGCCCAGCAGCTCGCCCAGCAGGCTGACCAGCGCGCCCGCGCCGGAGCCGGTGGGATCCTTTTCCGGGTTGTAGCAGCCCAGCGACACGCCTGCCAGCCCCCGGCCGCTGAGCAGCGGGTGCATCAGGTCGTGCAGTTCGGTCAGCGTCAGCCCGCCGGGCATCAGGTAGTCGGTGGCGGGGAAGGCCCGCTCGTCGAGCACATCAACATCGAGGTGGACCCAGTACCGTGCCGCCCCATCGCTGAGCCGCCCGGCCGTGGCCCGTCCGGCATCCGCCATCCCACGCTCCCGCAGCACGGCCGGGCTAAGCTCCGCCTCCAGCCCGGCATTTTCCGGAACAACGGATCCAAAGGCCACTGCCTCCGCCCGGTCGCGCGGCCCGAGCAGCGCGAGCCGGGCGGGGTCGAGCAGGGGCGCGCCGACGTCGGCGGACCAGGCCCGGGGGCCGTGCCCGGTCACCACGGAGACTGGCATATCAGCGGGCTCGCCGGTCGGTGAGGTCTGGCCGTCGTAGAGGTCGAGATGGCCATCGAGGTAGGCGAGACCGATGGCGTCCAGCCCATCGCGCGCGCCCGCCAGCGCACCGGGCAGCAGCGTGCAGCATCCGCCGGCCAGGAACGGGAGTTCCCCGCCGCTCACCAGTTCATGGACCCGGCTGCGCACCGCACTGGTCACCGACTGGACTGATGGCCAGCCGACCACGCCGGTCTCGGCGTCCCGGGCTCGCCCGACCAGCCGGACCGGGAGGTCACCGGCGTCGTCCGCGTGGATGGCCCGGGCCAGGCCGGCCTCCCGCAGCGCCGCGGGCGCCAGTTCGGTACCGAACGGCGCGTCGCCGGGCTGGGGCGCGCCCACGCAGTCGATAGGCACGCCGACCAGCGTGATGTGGCGCCCGCCCGGTCGTGGATTCCGCATCGCGCCGCCGGTCAGCTGAAGTGGGTGGCTGGCCGGGCCTGCAGGTCGCCGTCCAGGTAGACGTCCACCTTCTCGTCGTAGAAACAGGCCAGGCCTGCGATCTTCTGGCTCTCCGGCAGCGGCGTGCGGTAGATCCACACGATGTCATCGTGAACCTGCTGGCTGCTGTCCACCGACCAGTACGCGGCGGTGCCCTTGTACGGGCAATGCGACTCGGTGGCCGAGGGCCGCAGCAGGTCCATCCGGACGTCGGTGAGCGGAAGGTAGTAGCGAGGCGGCAGCCCGGTCTCGAACAGGATCCGGGGCTGCTGGGATTCCGCGACGGTGACACCGTCGACCTCCACCCGGACATGCCGCGAGCTGGCCAGGATGTCGACCCGCGTGTAGGGGTCGCGCGGGTGGGTGTAGACCGGCTCGTCCTCCTCGAACCACTCGCTCATCGCGGCCCAGTCCAGCCGGACCGCCTCGCGCAGGTCCTCCAGCGGTGAGTCCGGATACCGGCGGGCCGCGCCGCCGGCCGTGGCGCCAGACACCTTGACATCGTAAATCTGCGCATCGCCCCTGCTCGGCGAGTGATCGGTGGCACCGGACGGGATCAGCTCCGCCCGGATATCGGCGACCGGGATGTAGTACACGGGAAAGTACGGCCACTCCCAGACCAGGACCGGGTGCTTCGTGTCGGCGACCAGTTCGCCCGTCAGGTACACCCGGACACGCTTACGGCCGGGCTCCGCACGGACCCGGCCGGCGGCTGCGGCCATTAGTTCCTCCGTTTCCCGGCGGGCCTGATCGTTTAGTCCGCTGCGGCCAGTAGCGTCAATGTATGCGACTTGGTGTCCTTGACGTGGGATCCAACACGGTTCACTTCCTGGTGGTGGACGCGTACCAGGGTGCGCGCCCCACCCCGGTGTTCTCGCACAAGGCTGAGCTACGCCTTAACGAGCACCTGGTGGACGGCAACCGGCTGTCAACGGGGGGCGAGAGGCAGTTGCGGGCCTTCGTTGTCGATGCTCTCCGGATCGCCGAGGACAAGGGGGTGGAGGAACTGCTGGCCTTCGCCACGTCCGCGGTCAGGGACGCGGCCAACGGTGACGAGGTGATAGGCCGCATCCGCGACGAGACGCAGGCGCACATCCAGGTGCTTCCCGGGTCCGATGAATCCCGGCTGACGTTCCTGGCCGCCCGGCGCTGGTTCGGCTGGTCGTCGGGGAAAGTGCTGATGCTCGACATCGGCGGCGGCTCGCTGGAGATCGCCTCGGGCGTGGACGAGGAGCCCGACGTGGCGATCTCACTGCCGCTCGGCGCGGGCAGGCTCACCCGCGACTGGTTCACCAAGGACCCGCCGCCCCCCGCGGAAGTCCGGCAATTGCGCAAGCACGTGCGCACCGAGATAGCCAGGCGAGCGGGCGAGGTGATGCGGGACGGCCAGCCCGACCGGGCCGTCGCCACCTCCAAGACCTTCCGCCAGCTGGCCAGGATCGCCGGCGCCGCGCCGTCCAGCGAGGGCTTCTACGTCAGGCGCGTGGTGAGCCACGCTGACGTGACCGGGCTGGCCGAGCGGCTGGCCAAGATGACCGCACAGGAGCGGGCCGGCCTTCCCGGCGTGTCCCATGGCCGTGCCCCGCAACTGGCGGCAGGCGCGATCGTCGCGGACGCCGCGATGGATCTGTTCAGCCTGACCGAACTGGAGATCTGCCCGTGGGCGCTGCGGGAAGGCGTAATCCTGCGGCGGCTGGACGCGCTGCCCTCATAGAATGCGGGGCCACCCGGCCGGCCACCGCAGGATCACGGTAGATCGGTTTGCTCGGTCATGCCCGCGTTAGGGCGTGCCCTAGTCGGCCTTGTCGGCCGGGTCGCTGGCTGCGGGCCGCGGGAAGACCGGCGAGTCGGACTTCACGGGCCGGCCGGTCTCGGCGGTCCGCTCGGCCGGTGCCGCTGGCCCGGCGCGGTGGGTGGCCCGGGCCGGGGCGGCCGGGGACTCGGTTACCCCGTTGGTCGAGTCCAGCCCGGCGGTCGTCTTCTGCCGCTCCGGATTGTCCGCCAGCGTGGCGGTGCGGGCGCCAGCCCGCCCGGCCTGCGGGGACGGCGACGGTGTGGATGCGCCCGGCGCGTGCCGTCCTTCCGGCGTCCCGGCCGGCCGGGACGCCGCCGCGGGCGCGCCGCCGGCTGCGTTTGAGCCGGAGCCGGAGCCGGAGATCGCGCTCGCGACGGACCTGGCGACTTCGTCCTCCAGGGATCCGCGGGAGGCCTCGCCGGCGACGAGGTTGGTGACCACGTCACGCACCTCGGTGAGCCGCCGGAGAGTCTCTGTGTGCCTGGCTACCAGCAGGTTGAGGCGGCGCTCGGCCCCGTCATGGATCGCGGTCGCGCGGGCGGTCGCCTCGTCGAGCATCTGCTTGGCCTGCGCCTTGGCCGCTGCGACAGCACTCTCGGACTTCTTCTGCGCCTCGCTGATGGTGTGGTCCGCCTCGGCGCGCGCGCCGGTGCGCGCCTTGTCTGCCTCCGCCCGCGCACTGGCAATGGCGTTCTCGGCTTGCTCCTGGGCCGCGGCGAGCATCCGCTCGGTCTGCTCGCGCGCCTCTGCCTTGAACTTGTCCGTCTCTGCCTTGGCGTCGGCGCGCAGCTTCGCGATCTCGTCCTGGGCACGGGCCTTCTCCGCCCGCGCTTCGTCGTCGGCCAGCTTGAGGATCTGCCCCATCCGCTCGCTGACCTCTTCGTAGGCGGGCTTGACGTCCTCCGCCTTCCGGCGGCTGGCGGACAGCTCAAGCTTCAGCCGTTCCATCTCGTCGAGCGAGCGGGACAGCCGCTCCTCGAGGTCGCGTGTCTGGCTGCGGGAGCGGGCGACGAATTCGTTCACCTGACGGCGGCTGTAGCCACGCATCTGTACTTCGAACGCGTCTTCGGAGTCGAGGTCAGGTATGAGGTCAGTGTGCTCAGTCATGGTGTCACCCGAGAAGTGGGTCAGGCAGGTAACCGCCGCAGCCTGAAGCGGCGCGGGCGAGTTCCCTGAGATGGGAACGGGACGTGGCTTGGCTAGATGGTCCGGAGGTGCAGGTACAACGGGCAAGACTCTTGTCCTGAACAGCCTCGCGCGCAACCGAAACGAACGAGTGTCCCGTTTTGCCCTGATTGTGCGGCATCCCATGATGAGGTGATGGCTGAGCATAGCTGGATTGAGGCAGGTTCAGCCGAGTTACCGGGCAGACTGCCGGGACCGGGGGATACGCCCGGTGTATCAGATGCGGGGGAGGTGCCCGATGAGGGTGAGCCTTATTGGGTCGATCGATGGCATCGCCCCGTCGATTCACCCGGAAGCATGGATCGCTCCCGGAGCGGTCGTGGTCGGCCGGGTGACCGTGGACCGGGCCGCCAGCGTCTGGTACGGGTCGGTGCTGCGGGCCGACGACGAGGAGATCGTGGTCGGCGCGGAGTGCAACATCCAGGATCTCTGCTGTCTGCATGTGGATCCGGGTGAGCCGGTGATCCTCGAGGAACGAGTATCTGTCGGGCACCGGGCCACGGTTCACGGGGCATATGTTGCCGCGGGCGCGCTCATCGGGATCGGGGCCGTCCTGCTGGGCCGGTCGCGCATCGGCGCCGGTTCCCTGGTGGCGGCGGGCACAGTGATCCGGCCGGGCCACCAGATCCCGGAGGGCGTCCTGGTGGCTGGCGTTCCGGGCCGGATCGTGCGCGAACTGACAGATGAGGATCGCGACTTGTTTGCCAATACGGCCGCCCGATATGTGAGCCGCGCAGCACGGCATCGGGATGCGGTGTGGCGTGAACTCGCAGGTTAATAGCTCGGACCGGTAGATCCACTACAGCACGTGGATACCGGGTGCGCCAAACTTCTTGGAATTGTTACCGGTGTACTGGGTAAAATCACACTCGAGGATGGTCCAGGAAATGACCCTGATGGGTCATGCGGGGGCGCGGCGCCGCGTCGTAGGCTCGTGTGGCCAAGGGTTCCGCGAATCCGCTGGACGATGGAGGTGGGCGCGGTGCGGGAGCATTTCGATCTTCGCGTCCCAGATCGCGTCGCACTCGACGAGATCGCGCTCTATGCGGAAGTGCTCAGCGCGGTGGCGGTGAGTGACAGGCCACTCACCGCGGAAGAGCTGGATGTGGTTCTGGGGATTGGGTCGGTATCGAGCGTTTCCCTCGCCGGGGATTGAGGATCCCCCCGGGTGTGGTGCGCAGGGTACGCTGGTTGCGTTGCGTAATCAGATTTCACTTAAAGTATTCAGCGGCCCTGGTAACGAACCCTGGCAGCAACCCCTGCCCTGCTAGCCACCCGAAACGAGCTGGCCCGCGCTCCAGGCGCATTAGGGGTGCATGAACATGCATTAGGGGTGCATGAACATGATGTCGGTATCCCAGTGCGTGAAGCCCAGCGATTCGTACAGCCGGATCGCCGCGGTATTCGCCTCGTCCACGTACAGCATGACCGCGGCCAGGCCGCGCCCCCGGAGGTAACGCAGCCCGGTCAGGGTCAGCGCACGGCCCAGGCCGGTGCCCCTCTCCTCGGGGTCGACGCCCACCACGTAGACCTCGCCGATGGCCTCGTGGCCGTGCCCGGGGGCCCCGGGATGGCTGCCGTGGACCTTGGTCCAGTGGAAGCCCACCAGCCGTCCCCCGCGTTCGGCGAGGAAAAAGCCGTCCGGGTCAAACCAGGGCTCGCGTTTGCGGAGGTCGAGGTCGGCCCGGGTCCACGCGCCCTGCTCGGGATGCCCGGCGAACGCCGCCCGGTTGATGGCGAGCCAGGAATCCTCGTCCTGGCCGACCCGGAAGGTGCGGACCGTGATCCCCTCGGCGAGCACGGGTATCCCGAGCGGTGCCTGAAGCGGACGGCGCATCGTCCAGAGGGCGCGGACCCGCTCGAATCCGGCGGCGCGGGCCAGCGCGGTGGCCGCGGCCAGATCGCCGTGCGCCCAGAGCCGCAGTGGCCTCGGCCCGGCCTCGGCCCGCAGCGCGCGGGTGAGGGCGAGGCCAAGCCCGCGGCCGCGGCGCGCCGGGTGGATGACCAGTTCCCCGCTCGGGCCCTCGACCGGATCGGTCGGATCCAGGTGCGCGTACCCGGCCAGCTCCAGGCCAACGGTCAGCAGCAGGTTGCGGGCATCCGGATCGCCGCCGTACCGCAGGTGGAGCAGGACATGCTCAGATAGCGGGCTCACGTTGTCCTGGTCGGTGGCGGCGGCGACCAGTCGCAGGACCTGGTCCGTCTGCGATTCTCCGAGCTGGCCGGTCGCGGTGACCCGCGCGTCGTCACCGCTCGGCGGACGCAGCGCTGGCCTCTCTCTGCTCATCTTCCTCAGGGGCGGAGTCGTCCTCGGGGGGGCGCGCCCCGTGCGGTGCCCGGCCGTCCTCGCCGCTCTTGGCGGGGACGAAACGGTACCCAACGTTGCGCACCGTCCCGATCAGCGCCTCGTGTTCCACGCCGAGCTTGGCCCGCAGCCTCCGGACGTGCACATCGACTGTTCGGGTGCCGCCGAAGTAGTCATATCCCCAGACCTCTTGCAGCAGGTGCGCCCGGGTGAAGACCCGGCCCGGGTGCTGGGCCAGGAATTTGAGCAGCTCGAATTCCTTGAAGGTCAGGTCCAGGGCCCGGCCACGCAGCCGGGCGGTATAGGTGGCTTCGTCGATCGCGAGATCACCGGAGCGGATCTCGTCCGGCGTGGCGGGGGCGAGGCTGGCCTGGCGGCCGATGGCCAGCCGCAGTCTCGCCTCCACCTCAGCGGGGCCCGCTGTGTGCAAGATCACGTCGTCGGCGCCCCACTCGGCGGTCACCGCGGCCAGGCCGCCCTCGGTCACGATGATCAGCAGCGGGCCGTCCAGGCTGGCGGTGCGCAGCAGATGGCACAGGCTCTTGGCCTGAGCGAGGTCACGACGCGCGTCTACCAGCACCGCGTCGGCCGGCGGCGAGTCCGCGAGCGAGGGTGCTTCGGCCGGTGCGACCCGGACCGAGTGCAGCAGCAGGCCAAGCGAGGGCAGGATTTCACCTGCTGGCTCGGCGGCGCTGGTCAGCAAGAGCAGGTCACTCAACGCTGCCACCTCCGCCCTGCGGTGCTGTGCGGGAAACTACCCATGGACACACACAAGGACCCGAGGGCAGCATCGCCCGGATCCGATGTGAGGCAGGATAGCCGACATGGGCATGGTTACGGTGCGCTACTGGGCGGCGGCGAAGCAGGCCGCCGGCCTGGCCGAGGAGAAATTGAGCGCGGGCACGCTCGCGGAAGCGCTTGCGGCGGCGACCGCTGGACGCGGATCGGCGGCCGCCGTGGCTGCCTTCGCCACGGTGCTGGCCAGGTCGTCGTTCCTCGTCGATGGCATAGCGGTGGGCTCCCGGGCGCCGGAATCAGTCCACCTGGCGGATGCGGCCATCATCGAGGTGCTGCCCCCATTCGCGGGCGGTTAGCGCGGGACCCTGGTGGCGGGGGACCCGGAGGCAGCCGTTGCCCGCGGGTAGGTTGGGCGGTGATGCGGAAACTGGTTACTGCCCTGCTTGTCGTGGGCATCCTGCTGGTCATCACCGACCAGGTGGCCGTCGTCATCGCCCAGCGCGATATCAGCAGCCGGGTGGCGAGCGCGTATGGCCTGCCGGCCAGGCCGGCCGTCCGGATTCACGGTTTCCCGTTCCTCACCCAGGTGGCGGTGGGCCGTTACGTCGTGGTCGATGTCCGGATGGGCCGCGTGGTCACCGGTGGTGTGCAGGTTTCCCGGCTGGATGCCCGGTTCACCGGCGTACGTGCCCCGCTGAGCCAGCTGCTTGGCCGGGGCGCGTCCATGGTGACGGCGGACCATGCCACCGCGACCGCGCTGGTGCCGCTGGCCGCGGTGCGCCAGCGGCTGCCGCGTGGCCTGGCGCTGCGCCAGGACGGGCAGCGGCTCCGGCTGTCGGGCACCGTGGGCTACGCCGGCCTCAGCCTCCCCGTCTCGGCGATCGTCACGCCCGCGGCCAGCCCATCGGGAATCACCCTCAGCCCGCGGGAAATCACCATCGGGGGGAGTGTCAAAGTCCCGATGGGCGCCGTGGCGAGACGCCTTGGCTTCGCGGTCCCGCTCGGGGCCCTGCCGCTGCACCTGGAGGTCACCTCGGTCAGTGTGGGCGCCGGGGGACTGCGCATCACCGCATCCGGGCAGGACGTTCACTTTGCGAATCGCCCATGACCGGGCCCCCGCCGGGCCGCGGCGACCGCGGCGCCGGATTGCCCGGGGAGGGGCGTAATCGTCTTCCCGAACGCCTGGTGAACCGGTTGGCCCCGGCATTCGTTACAAAGAACGTGGCGCGGCACCGTGAGACCGAAAGCAGGGCATCGAAGAGCAAGATCTCCGATGAGGCGCTTGTGCGCGCCCTCTATGCCGAGCACGCGGGGCCGCTCCTGCGCTATGCGCTGCGCCTGACCACCGGCGACAGGCAGCGCGCCGAGGACATCGTGCAGGAAACGCTGCTCCGGGCGTGGCTGCATCCCGAGGCGATCGCGGAGCGCCCCGCGCGCCCCTGGCTGTTCGCCGTGGCACGGAACCTGGCCGTTGACGCCCACCGGGCGAGAAGCGCCCGGCCGCGCGAGGTTGGCGAGGCGGCGCTGGAACTGGTGCCTGTTGCCGACGGTGCCGACCGGGCGCTGGAGTCCTGGGCGGTAGCGGACGCGCTCCGGGCGCTACGCCCGGAGCACCGGCAGGTCCTGGTCGAGACGTATTACCTGGGCCGCTCGGTGGCCGAAGCGGCGGCAAGCCTTGGCATTCCGGGAGGAACCGTGAAGTCCCGGACGTTTTACGCGCTCAGGGCACTTAAGCTCGCGCTAGAGGAACGGGGGCTCGCGCCATGACCGGGTCAGCGGACTGCCGGGACTTCCGGCAGGCGCTCGGGGTGTACGTGCTGGGCGCCATTGATCCTGCCGAACGCGCGCTCGTGGACGGACACCTGAGCACCTGCCCGGATTGCCGGGAGGAACTCGCGGGCCTGGCCGGGCTGCCGGCCCTGCTGCGCCGGGTGCCCGTCGCCGACGCCGAGCGACTGGCGCATGACGAATTCGACGAGTCGCCCTCCGGCGAGCCCGCTGGCGACGAGATGCTGCGGTCACTGCTCGGGCGGACCGCCAGGCACCGCCGGGAACGGACGTGGCGCGGCCTGGCCGCCGCCGCGGCCATCGTCCTGCTGGCCGGGTCAGGCGGAGCGGTCGGCTGGAACGCGCTGCACCCAGCGGCGAGTGGCAGCGGTGCGCACGTGGCGGCGCCCGCTCACTGGGACACTGTCTCCGGCACTGACCGGGCGACGCTGACCAGCATCAGGGTGAGGTACGCGCCCCGGTCCTACGGGACCGCCATGGACGTGCAGGTCCGGGGGGTCCCCGTAGGGACCGACTGCCAGTTCCAGGTCACTGACTCGTCCGGGCACCATGCCATCGTGGGCGGCTGGACCGCGACGTACCGCGACGGCTCGTTCTGGTACCCGGGGGAGACGTCCGTCCTGGCCGCCAACGTGCGCAGCTTCCAGATCACGTCGGGCGGGAAGGTGCTGATCAGCGTTCCGGCGCGATGACCGCGGCAGTCAGCCACACCCACCCCCGCGCTTTCCATGATCACGAAGGGTTATGCCCGGGGGTTCCGGGGGTGGTCCCCCGGGTTTCGGCCGCCCAGATCTGGCTGGCCGAAACCCGGCCGAAAACTAGCCGAAACCCCGGTCACGGGAATGGGATGCTGGCCGGCTGCGCTGTAGGGTGGCGTGACGGCCGGACTGCTCGCAGGGATCGTCGTGCTGATCGGCGCGACCGCGTTCGGGCTTTCCCGCCGTCGCAGTGACGGGCGGCTGCGCCAGCCGCGGGCGGCCGGGCGGCCGGGGCAGGAACCCGGGCCGGAG
>DAIRVB010000004.1:1410-18437 GCA_036803065.1 Streptosporangiaceae bacterium | reverse complement strand
ATTCGGCGAGCACCATCTCGGTGACGGCACCGGCCGAGGAGATCACGTAGTGGGCGCTGACGTAGGAGGCCGGGTCCTGGAAGGTGCTGATGGCGCTGTCATACGAGCCCTCGGTGTCATGGATGATGATGTATTTGATCTTCATGCCGGAGGGCCGGCTGGCGAGGTCGTAGTCGCCGTAGTTTGTCGGGTCGTTCGGGTCGTCCTGCGCATAGGCCGCGGGGACGAACTGGCAGTTGAGGGTGGACGGGCAGTCCACCGCGCCGGCTCCCGGGCCGTGGACTATGCCAGGCGCTGGCTTCAGGCCCAGCTTGCTGATCATGCTGCGCGCCGGAACCAGCCCCGGCGTGGCGGTCAGCCGCATGGCCTGGCCATCCGGTGTGCCAAGTGAGGCGCCGTCGCGCAGTGCCGAGAAGACGTCATCGGCGAATGACTGCGCCAGCGGCGCGGCCGTGTCGCCGCTGTAGTCCGCGACCGCGCCGTACCAGCCGCTCAGTGTCGAAGGCAACCGGCCGCCGTCGAGCTGGCGCGCGTAGCTGGCCAGCACCGCTGCCGCGCCACGGATGTTCTCCCAGTCGCTGGACTTGAGCGCAGCCGGCGGGACATGCAGCAGTCTCGATGCCGCATCGAGCGTGTAGTGCGTCTTGACGATGATCGCGGAGTGCGGCGCCGGTCTCGCCGGATCTCCGCGATCGGTGCCTGCCACCGGGATCGGGCTGGTGAGATCCATCAGGCCATATCCGCCATCGACACTGGGGGAGGCCCCGTGCGGCTGCCACCGCGACTCGTTGTACGAAACCGCGAGCAGCACGCTGGCAGGCACGCCGAACTCCCTGGCCGCCGCCGCGAACATGGCCATCCGGGTCCCTGCCTGGCGAGCCGGGACCACATGCGCCGGGCTGTCCGCCGCGTCCGCGGCAGTGCTCACTAACGTCATCGCGCCACTGCCCGCCGCCAGCAGCCCGGACGCCAGCATGATCGCCATACCTGCTCGCAGGCGTACCTTCATATGCTGAGACACCACAATCCCGCCTTCACCTCGGTGATCGTCTGCAGTCATCCATGTACGCACATTTCGGTAACGGCCAAAGCGCACTTGAACGATCTTTTCCTGACGCCAGGAACGCACGGCTCCGCCGCGCAAGGAATTCTGCTCCGCGGCGCTAACACGTCGTTAACAGCTCGGGTAACCAACCGCTGCGCCTGCTACCCAACGCGCGCAGGGCTAGCCGTCGGCGACAGCGGCGTCGACCTCTGCGCTGCGCGCGGCGAGTTCCGCGGCGTACCTCTCCTCGTCCATCCGCTCGGCGATCTCCTCGTCGTCGCGCATCACCGAGTCCAGGTCCACCGTGGCCGCATCGAGCACCCCGAGGTCGGCGTAGGCGTGCTGCACTTTCGGCCCCCACAGCCCGATGTCTTTCACGCACGGCACGATCCTGCTGAAGAGCAGCGACCGGAACGCCTGCTGGACGGGCGAGTTTTCGCTGAACTCCACGCACTCGGCCACGTCGAAGCCCATCCGGTCCCAGACTTCGCGCGCCAGGAACCTGTTGCGCATCAGGTAACAGCCCTCAACGACGAACTCCTCGCGATCGGCCCGCTCCGCCGCAGTAAGTCCGGCGTAGTAGTCACGGAGGGCGAGCCGGCCGAATGCGACATGCCGCGCCTCGTCCTGCATGACGTACGCCAGAACCTGCTTGACCAGGGGAGTGGTGGCCATGTCCCGGTGCACGCCGAATGCGGCGAGGGCGAGTCCCTCGATCAGCACCTGCATTCCGAGGTAGGGCATGTCCCACCGCGAATCACTGAGCGCGTCCGCGAGCAGGTTCGCCAGGTCCGGGTTGACCGGGTAGTACAGGCCGATCTTCTCTCGCATGAACCGGGAGAACAGCTCGACATGCCGCGCCTCATCCATGGCCTGGGTCGCCGCGTAGAACTTCGAGTCCATGTCGGGCACGGATTCGACGATCCGCGCGGCCACCGTCAGTGCTCCCTGCTCGCCGTGCAGGAACTGGCTGAACAGCCAGGCCGACAGATGGTGGTTCAGGTCGGCGCGCTCGGCATCGGAGAGGACATCCCACTGGCGTGAGCCGTAGATGGGGCAGAACTCGTCCGAAAGCCCCATCACGTTGGTGGGATCCACCGGGAGTTCCCAGTCGATCCGCTTGGCCGCGTCCCACTGCTTGTCCTTGCCCCGCTGGTAGAGGTCGAGCAGGCGGCTCCGGCCGTCGTCGTACTCCCAGCTGAAGCGGGCGGCGCCAGTCGCGGGGACGTCCCAGGTACCAGGCTTTACCGGGGTGGCGTAATGGTCGTATGTGCTCACAGCGGCTCCCCTGAGAGACGTATGGCTACATATTACTGGCTGGTAGCACATTGCTCCAGGGCTGAGGGCACGGAGCTTAGAGGCAGACGTTCGGCTCGTGGTCGGCGTGCCCGGTCGGTTCCAGCTGAAAGGTCGAATGCGCCACGTCGAAATGGCCGCGCAGGCATTCCTGGAGGGCGTCGAGCATGACCGCGCTCCGGCCGCCCACCAGGACCCCGGGGTCCACCACCACGTGCGCGGAGAGGACGGGGAGGCCGGACGTGATGGTCCACGCGTGCAGGTCATGCACGTCGCTGACGCCGTCCAGTTCGGTCATGTGACGGCGCACTTCGGCCAGGTCGACTTCCCGCGGGCTCGCCTCCAGCAGCACGTCCAGCGCGTCCCGCAGCAGCCGCCAGGTCCGGGGCAGGATGAGCGTGCCCACCGCCAGCGAGGCGATCGGGTCAGCCAGGGTAAATCCGGTGGTCGCGACGATCACCCCGGTCAGGATGACCGCGACCGCGCCGAGCGTGTCCGAGGCGACCTCCAGGAAGGCACCGCGGGTATTCATGCTCTCCGACTGGGCCTGGCGGAGCAGGACCATCGACACACTGTTCCCGGCCAGCGCGACGAACCCGAAAATCACCATCAGGCCGGATCCGACGGCAGGTGGTGCGGCGATCCGCTGCGCGGCCTCGACCAGGATGAATGCGGCCATGCCGAGCAACAGCAGGGCGTTGGCCGTGGCGGCGAGGATTTCCGCCCGCGCATAGCCGAATGTCCGGCGCTCGGTGGCTGGCCTGGCCGCAAAGTAGGCCGCCAGCAGTGACAGGCCCACCCCCGCAGCGTCCGCGGCCATGTGGGCCGCGTCGGCAAACAGCACCAGCGATCCGCTGACCAGCGCCCCGGCGATTTCCAGCACCGCGATCGCGGTGCTGATGGCCATGACCGCGGTCAGCCGACCGCGGTGGCGGCCGGTAGCCGTCACCCCATGCCCGTGCCCGTGCCCGGCCGACATGGCCCCTGACAACCTCCCTTGCTCGGGTTCCTGGCTATGAACCCTTGCCAGAAGAGTCTTTCCCCTCCGGGGGCGTCCCGGTACCCGTCGCCAGCAGTTCGTAGGCCGGATTAATCATCACTGGCCCCTCTTCGCGCAGGCCAACCGGCCCGCGGAAGCGGACCCGGGCCGCGCAAATGACGCCAGGAATGTGCGAGCGGCCGTAGAACAGGGCGGTCAGGTCGCCAGTCGAATCCGAGATCTCGACCGCGAGCACGGAGTTCCGCTCCACCGGGCGGATTTCCACCGCGCGAATGCGGCCCTCCACGGTGGCCCGGCCGGGCTTGGTGATCGACCCGATGGGGTTGACACCGGCCGACGGGGCCGGCCTTTCGTAGCTCGGGCGGTATCCAGCCGGCGTGTCCGGGGGCGGCCCGGCTGCCCGGCGGCCCGAACGGCGCCGGAGCAGCCCCCGCGGTGGGGATGGAGGCGCCTCGTCAATGACCGTGGGCACGCCATCTGGCCCGGGAGTGCCGTCGGGCGGTACGGGTGCGGCCGCTGTCGGCTCGCTGGCCGCCACGGGTACGCCTGCCGCCGTTGGCTCGCCAGCCGCGGCAGGCTCGCTAGCCGTCACGGCTGTAGCCGCTGGTTCGCGGGGTGCCGCAGGCTGGCTCGGTGCGACTGGCTGCCGAGGTGCCGTTGGTTCGCCGGATGCCGCCGGTTCGGCGGGAACTGGGGACCGGGCCGACGGCGGAGTCCCGGCGGGGATCCCTGTACCCTGCGCGGCGCCCTGCTCGTGCGCGACCTGGCGCGCGTGCAGCACCTCGAGCCGGCTCCGGACGTCGAAGGGGACGATGGTGGCCACGGAGTGCTGGATGTTGCTCAGCACCGCGGCGATCTTGTCTGCCGTGCGGTCGTGCAGCAGCCGGCCCAGCAGCGGTGAGTAGCTCCGCCGGGGCAGTACCGCCGTCACGTGCGTGCCGGGCAGCGCTGCCTCCCGGCTGACCAGTTCCGCCGCGCACCTGGGCAGCCTGCGATCCGGGCAGTCGATGTAGTCGAGCACGACACCCCGGTCCGCCCGCATCCAGTCCTCACGCAGGGTGTCGGCCTCAGCGGTGTCGATGACGAAGTGCACCGCGCGCAGCGTGGTCGGGCGCAGGCTGCGCGCGTAGCGCAGGGCCGCGAGCGTGGCCAGGTCAAACCGGTCCACGAACACGAACACGGTGCGACGCGGGTAGGTCGGCGGGGTGGCCGGCCTGGGGCGATCAGTGATCCGCTCCAGGACCTGCGCCTCCATCCCGTACTCCCGGTTGAGCCGGATGAGCGCGGGCACGCCGACCGCGAACAGAATGACCACCAGCCAGGCGCCCTCGGTGAACTTGACCACCACGAAGATCAGCACGATGACCAGGGATGTCACGCCGGCCGAGAAGTTGATCACGAGCTTGCGCCGCCAGCGAGCCTCCTTGTGAGTGTGGTGGTACTTGCCCATGCCGAACCCGGCCATGGTGAAAGCGGTGAACACCCCGATCGCGTAGAACGGCACGAGCTTGTTGACGTTCGCGCCCACGGCGGCCAGCAAGATGGACGACAGCACCGCGAGCACGACGATCCCGTTGGAGAAGACCAGCCGGTGACCGCGCTTGGTCAGCCAGCGCGGCAGGAAGGCGTCCTCGGCCACGAAGCTGGCCAGGAACGGGAAGCCGTTGAAGCTGGTATTTCCCCCGGTGTAGAGGATCAGCGCGGTGGCCGCCTGGATCAGGATGTACATGGCCGTTCCGGCGAACGAACTCCCGAAGACGAGCTTGGCCTCCTGGGAGATGACCGTCGGCACCCCGAGCGTGTAGGGCCTGGCGTGCGTCACGTGCGCCAGCCAGGAGACCCCGGCGACGAGGGAGCCGAGGATGACGCCCTCGGTCACCAGCACGCGGCGGGCGTTGAGGCCCTCCGGCGGCTTGAACGCGCTCACCGCATTCGACACGGCCTCGATGCCGGTCAGCGACGAGCCGCCGTTGGCGAACGCCCGCAGCAGCACGAAGACCATGCCGAAGGCGATCAGCCCGCTGTGGCTGGCCGGGCCGGTGACCACGCCAGCGTGCGGATGGTACGGCGGCAGCGTGCCGAACGCTTCCCGGAGCAGGCCGGCGATGATCATGAGGATGACGACGGCGGAGAACAGGTATGTGGGAACCGCGAACGACTGGCCGGCCTCCCGGATCCCGCGCAGGTTCCCGTAGCACATCAAGATCACGACGGCGATCGAGATGATGGTGATGAGGCCGGGGCTGTTGATCGCCGGCACGGCGGACGCGACCGCCGCCGTGCCGGCGGCGACCTGGACCGCAACTGTCACCACATAGTCGATGAGCAGCGCGACCGCGGCAATCTGAGCCACTCTGGGCCCGAAGTTGTCCCGCGCCACCACATAGGATCCGCCGGCCCTGGTGTACACCGTGACGACCTCACGGTAGGACAGGACCACCAGCGCCATCACGAACAGGACGACACCCGTCAGCGGCAGGATGAGCGCGAAAGCCGCGACCCCGAGGCCGCCCTTGAGCAGCTCGATCAGGATCTCTTCCGTGCCGTAGGCCGAAGAGGAGATCCCGTCCGGTGCGAGCACGCCCAGCGCGAGCACCTTGGACAGCCGCTGCTCGCCAAGTTCCTCGTTGACCATGGGCGGGCCGAGCAGGCGGCGCTTGAGTGAGTAGCCAAAACCCTCCGGCAGGTCGCCGCCCTTGCCGAGAAAACCCACTGCTTTCCGCATTGCCACGTGCTGCGCCCTTCGCTCTGCTGACCTGGCCTTCATACCATCGCTTGGGCACAGCCCCGACCGCCAGGGCGCTTGTCCTGACCAGCCGGGGGCGCTCAGCCGATGCCGAACCAGCCCAGCACGGTGAAGCTGAGCAGCAGAATGCTCATGGCCGAGATGGCGACCACGCACAGCGTGGCGGCCACCCGGAACGTGGGGCCGTTCGCCGCGCTGCCCAGCACGCTGCGCCGGTTGGTGAGAATCAATATGTAGGCGAGGATGACCGGCGTGACGATGCCCTGCAGCACCTGGGTGCCGATCAGCAGGGTGATCAGGTTGATGGGCGTGAGCGCCAGCGCCGCACCAACGATCACCTGCACGGTGAACAGCCCGAGGAAGAGCCTGGCCTCGGTGAACCGGCGGGAGACCGAGCGCTCGACCCCGACCGCCTCGCTGATCGCGTACGCGCTGGACAGCGGGACCACGGCCCCGGCCAGTGCCGAGGCGCCGATGAGCCCCAGCGCGAAGAGCACCTCCGCTGCCGGGCCCGCGACCGGGCGCAGCGCCTGCGCCGCTTCCTTGGCCGAGGTCAGCGCGCCGTGGCCGCCGATGGCGGCTGCTGTGGCGATGATGATCGTGATGGAGATGACACAGGCGAACAGGGCCCCGGAGATCGCGTCGATCCTCGCCCGCGGGTAGTCGGCGCGGTCGGCGCCCTTGTCCACCACCCCGGCCGCCGCGTACAGCTGCATGTAGGGGCTGACCGTGGTCCCGATCAGCGCAACGCCGAGGAGCAGGTAGCTCTTGGTGTACAGGAAATGCGGGATCACCAGGTTGCTGCCTACCGACGCCCAGTCCGGGTGGCCGAGCACAGCCGCGACCGGGTAGGCCAGGAACGCCAAGGACAGCAGAAGAAAGATCCTTTCCGCATAGCGATATGAGCCGAAAAGCACGAGTGCCCAGATGGCAACAGCCGCGATCGGAATGATCACATAGCGGCTCACCCCAAGCAGCTGGAAAGCTGCGCCGATTCCGGCGAACTCCGAGACCACCAGTCCCGTATTGGCCAGCAGCACGCAAAAGAGCGCCACCCCGGTCAGCCGCAGGCTGAACTGCTCCCTGATCAGCGCGGCGAGCCCCTTGCCAGTGTGGGTGCCCAGGCGCACCGCCATCTCCTGCACCAACACCAGCGCAAAGGTGACCAGCACCATGAAGAACAGGGTCCGGTAGACGAACTGGGAGCCGGCCGACGCGTACGTGGCGATCCCGGCGGCGTCGTTGCCCGCGTTCGCGGCGACCACTCCGGGGCCGGCGATGGCCAGGATCAGCCAGATCCGGCTCTTGCGCGACCGGATGAGCCGCACCCCGCCGGCCCGGACTCTGGTCAGCGAGGCCAGGCCCTCCCGGGACCTGGGTGGCCGCGGCACGGGGCTCGGCGCCTCTTCCTGTCCCTTCCGGGTGCTCACTGCAGCAGCCTCGGGAAGTGCAGCCGCCCGTGGCCGGGCACGAGGGCGTCGAGGACGTCATCGGACAGGATCCGGCCCAGGGGCTTGCCGTCATCGTCGACCACGACGAGCGAGGACCGCCGTGACTCGACCAGTTCGGTGGCGACATCGTCCAGGTCGGTGTCGGGGCGAAGGGTCACCGGAGGGTTCTCGGGATCGATCAGGTCGCCGAGCCGGGTATCGCCGCTACTGACCAGCAGGTCGAACGCGGAGACGTCACCGATCAATCGGCCGTCGGCGTCCAGCACGGCCACCGAGTCGATCTCAGTCCGGTGCCTGGCCTGCTCGGCGAGGCGCTGGCTCACCTCCGCCACCGTCTCATCGGGCTGCGCACAGGCGAGCACACTGGTCATGATCCCGCCGGCCTCATCACCGGGGTAGCCGAGCAGCCTGACCAGCTCCCGCCGGACCTCCAGCGGCATCCGGGACATCAGCAGGGCCTGCTCATCCCGGGACAGCTCGCGCAGCGCGTCCACCGCCTCGTCGGGTTCCATTCTCGACAGGAGTTCCGCGGCCTGGGCCGGCTCCACCTCACGCAGCAGGGCGGTGAGCTCGTCCGGTTCCATCTCTTCCAGCGCGTCCGCGGCGAGATCGTGATCGAGGCTGGCGAGCAGCTCCTTCCGGCCGGACCGGCCTAGTCCCTCCAGGACGTCGGCGAGCTCGGCGGGCCGGAGCTTGCGCAGCGCGGCGTGCGGCTCACGTAGCCGCACCGCTGCCGGTGCCTCGGCGGAATCCTCGCCGAACGACTCGATCGCGGCCCAGTCGATGACCCGGTCCGGGGTTGGATGCCATCTGTACCGCTTGGGGCCCAGCCTGCGCAGCAGCGTCTGCAGGCCTACGTCCACACCCACCAGATGGACCTGGTCGCCGACCTGCGCGAGGTAGAGGTCGGCCGCCCGGATCACCTGGATCTCGTCGGTGTCTACCAGCTGGTGATCGAGGATGTCCCTGGCCAGCAGCACTTCGCCGTCGCGGCGCTGGAACTCGCGCAGGTCCAGCCGGGCCGTGCGGAGCGTCACCGACCGGCGGTGGACGCGGTCGATGTTCGAGGCGTCGAGAAAGGCACGGCGCCGCCCCACTCGCACTACGATCCCGGTGACCAGGGGATAGGTCTCGCCGCCGTGCACCTTAGCGACCAGGTCAACCACATGCCCGACCTCGTCGCCTGCCTGGTTGAGCACGGGCCGGCCGATAAGCCCGGCCAGGGAGACTATGTCCTGCCGGAGCTGGCGCGACGTCATCATGCGCTCGGTTGGGTGAATGAACCGGCTGGTCAGGGACGAGCCGTCACGGCGCCGCGAGCGGGCCGCCTGCCGACGGGCACCGAAGATCCGATCGGACACAGCAACCTCCTGGGCCGCCGGCCAAATCCAGGTTCTTAACCCTGGGCGGCTGGCCAGCGTGGGCGGGATCGGAATGGGGACCGTCTGGCGATCCGGCCCCTGTCCGTGGCCGTGACCGCCGTGGTTCTACTGTTTGGGTCGCCCAGCACGGCCACACCCCCTCGCCTAGGTTGCGTTAACAATGCTTATCGCGGTCTCCGGAAACACGGCAAGGCCCCGGCTACCAGCACCCTACTCACAGGCCGTAGCGGATCATCATGCGGCCGCCGGGGCGCTCGGTGTTCTCCAGAAAGCCGCCGGCTGTTCGCCGCGATGTCACTGCCTCCTGATCGGCCGGGGGAAAACTGCTCCGGACAGGCCACGGTGGCAAGGTGACAGCATGGCGGTGTCCCGGCCGCGCTGCTGCCAACTGGCGGTCCAGGGAGAGATGCTGAACTCATGACGACACCGCCAGCCGCCCCGGTCCCGCGCACCGGCCGCGTGATCCACCTGTCGGACCTGCTGAAGCGCCCGGTCACCGATAGTGGCGGAGAGTCCCTGGGCCGGGTCTCCGACGTCGTCGTACGGCTCCGTGGTGCTCAGCACCCGGCGGTCAGGGGGCTGGTGGTCACGGTGGGCGGCCGGGAGGTGTTCGTCCCGATCGACCAGACCGGAACGTTCGACGGCGAGGTGCTCAAGCTCACCAGCGCCCAGCTCGACCTGCGCCGGTTCGAACGCCGTGACGGCGAGGTGCTGCTGCGGGCCGACGTGCTCGGCCACCGGCTCATCGACGTGGAAACTGCCCACATGATCAGGGCGGCCGACCTCGAACTCGAGCTGCGGGACGGCGAATGGGTGCTGGCCGGAGTGGACACGCACCGGACGCCCGCGCGCCTGCTGCGCTTCCTCCGTCTGGGTACCAGCGGGCAGGAGGAGCATTCGTTCCGCGACTGGGCCAGGTTCGAGCCGCTGATCGGCCACACCCGCAGTGCGGGACTGCGCGGCCCGTTCGCGCGGATCCGCAGGCTGAAGCCAGCTCAGATCGCCGACCTCCTCGAGGAGGCGTCCAAGGCTGAGGAGGCCGAGATCCTCAAGCATGTGCATGCCGACCCCGAGCTTGAGGCGGACGTGTTCGAGGAACTGGATGAGGATCGGGCCACCCGGCTCCTCGGGGCGCGCAGCGATGCCGAGATCGCTGAGGTCCTCGCGCGAATGCGGGCGGACGACGCTGCCGACACGATCGCTGAGCTTCCGCAGAGCCGGCGGCAGCCGGTTCTGGATCTGCTGCCGCCCGGTCAGCGCACCAAGGTACTGACCCTGATGGGGTTCAACCCCACGAGCGCGGGCGGCCTGATGGGAGTCGACTTCGTGGCCGTGCCGGGTGACCTTCCGGTCAGTGCGGCGGTGGAAGCGGTCAGCCGCGCGGAAAGCCTGCAGCCGGAGGCGCTGACCAGCGTGCACGCCCTGGACGAGCGCGGGCGGCTGCGCGGGGTCGCCACGCTGGTCAAGCTCGTGCAGGCCGATCCCGCTGCCCGCCTGGGTGACGTCTGCGACGACGATCCGGTGCGGGTCGGGGCGGACACCGACGTGGTCGATGTCGCGGTCCTGATGAGCGACTACAACCTGATCACCATCCCGGTGGTGGACGACCACCGCCGGATGCTGGGCCTCATCACCGTTGACGATGTGCTGGAAGCCACGCTGCCGGGCGACTGGCGCCGCCGGGAGACGGCGCAGCCGCCCGACGCGCACCGCGGACAGGCGGACGAGTGAGCGAGCCGCCCGGGCGGCGGCCTGCGGGGCCAGCCGGGGGCGAGGACTCCCCGCGGGTCGGCCCGGTGAGCGCCGCGCCCAGGCACCGGCCGGCGGAGCCGAGCGGGCACCGTCCGCCCGCCGGGCCAGGCGCAGCCGCTCAGCCCCCGCCCAGCCTGGCCGCACCCAACCTGGCCGCACCCAGCGCCGTTCTTGACGAGGCGCACGTCGGCGACATCGAGGGTGCGCTCGGCCGGGTCCGGCTGGACGACGACGATAGCCGGCGAGGGCTGCGCCGCCACCTGGTGACCTTCCTCGCCATCATGGGCCCAGGCCTGATCGTCATGGTCGGGGACAACGACGCCGGCGGCGTCTCCACCTACGCCCAGGCCGGGCAGAACTACGGCTACAGCCTGCTCTGGGTGCTGCTGCTGCTGATCCCGGTGCTGATCGTCAACCAGGAGATGGTGGTCAGGCTCGGCGCGGTCACCGGCGTCGGGCACGCCCGGCTGATCAATGAGCGCTTCGGCCGGTTCTGGGGCTGGTTCAGCGTCGGTGACCTGTTCCTGCTCAACTTCCTGACCATCGTCACCGAGTTCATCGGCGTCTCGCTCGCGCTGCGCTACTTCGGCATCAGCCCCTACGTCTCGGTGCCGCTGACCGCCGTCCTGCTGATCGGCATCACCGCCAGCGGCAGCTTCCGCCGCTGGGAACGGGCGATCTTCCTGTTCATCGCGACCAGCCTGGTCCTCTACCCGGTGGCCCTGCTGTCGGGACCGCATTACGGCTCGATCGCCTACCACCTCGTGGTGCCCGGAATCCAGGGGGGCGCCACCTCGACCGCGGTCTTGCTCATCATCGCCATCGTGGGCACCACCGTGGCGCCCTGGCAGCTCTTCTTCCAGCAGTCCAACGTCGTCGATAAGCGCATCACGCCGCGGTTCATCGGCTATGAGCGGGCCGACACCGTTGTGGGTTCCGTCGTCGTGGTGGCCGGCGCCATCGCGATCGAAGTGGTGGCCGTCTTCGCGGTCCGCGGCACGAACCTGGCCGGGAAGTTCACCGACGCGCTCGGGGTGGCCCGAGCGCTGGAAGACCACAGCTATGTATTCGGGGCGCTGTTCGCCATCGTGCTGCTCGACGCGAGCATCATCGGCGCCTCGGCGGTGACCCTGTCCACCAGCTACGCGTTCGGTGACGTGTTCGGCCTGAAGCATTCGCTGCACCGCAGTTTCCGCGACGCGAAGCCGTTCTATGCGAGCTACTCCGCTCTCGTGGTGGTGGCCGCGGGCATCGTCCTCATCCCCAAGGCACCGCTCGGACTGATCACCACCAGCGTGCAGGCCCTGGCCGGGGTGCTGCTGCCCAGCGCCGGCGTGTTCCTGCTGCTGCTGTGCAACGACCCGGAGGTGCTCGGCCCCTGGGTCAACAAGCGCTGGCTCAACATGCTGGCCGGCGTCATCATCGGTGTCCTGCTCACCCTGTCCGGCACGCTCGTCATCAGCACGGTGTTCCCGAACGTGAACGTCTCCGTGGTCGCCATCGTGACGGCCATCGCTCTCATTGTGGGTGGGGGAGGAGCGGGCCTAGGGCTGGAGATCATCCAGCGGCGCGGCGGCCGGGCCCGGCCGGCACCGGCGCGGATGACGACGCAGGAACGCACCAACTGGCGGATGCCGCCGCTGGCGCTGCTCAAGCCGGTCGTCTGGTCACCGGGAACCAAGCTGGGCATGCTGCTGCTCCGCGGCTATCTCGTGCTCTCCGTCGCGCTGCTGGCCGTCAAGGCCGTCCAGCTTGGCGGCGGTTGAGCCCACGGCCCGCGGGTTTGTCTGGGGCCGATCGGCCCCGGCCACAGTGAGGAGTCGCCTAAGCGCCGAGCGGAGGAGGTGAGGGTCGTGCCAGATCGAAGTAGCAGTGGCAGTAGCAGCGATCCCCATGAATCCGCGCCTACCTCGCAGCGCTGACGGCCGCGCTACCGCCGACGGCCACCAATCGCCGCCCGCATCGGATCGGCGCGCGCGGCAGCGACTGGTGTGGCCGGCAGGGTGAGCAGGCGATGTCCCGGTCGCGCTCAGTTGGCTATGCCGCGGTCGCGGAGGGCGGTGATCTCGCTGGCCGAGAATCCGGCCCCGGTGAGAACCGCCTCCGTGTCCGCGCCTGGCTTGGTCGGCGGCGTGGGGGTGGCGCACGGAGTCCGGTCGAACCGCGGCGCGGGTGCGGGCTGGATCACGCCGCCCACCTTGATGAACGTGCCCCGGGCCGCGTTGTGCGGATGGGCGGGCGCATCCCCCGGGCTCAGCACAGGGGCCACGCAGGCATCCGAGCCCTCGAACAACTCGACCAGCTCGGCCTGGGTCCGGTCGGCGAACTCCCGGGCCAGCCGGGCCCGCAGGGCCGGCCAGCCGGACCGGTCGTATTGGCCGGGCAGCCCGGCGCTGGCCAGGCCGAGCCGGGTCAGCAGCTCGTCGTAGAACTTCGGTTCGAGGGCGCCGACCGCCATGTACTGGCCATCGGCGGTCTCGTAGGTGTCGTAGAACGGGGCGCCACCGTCGAGCACGTTGCTGCCCCGCTCGTCCTGCCACGCGCCCGCGGCCCGCAGTCCGTGGATGAACGACGTCAGCAGTGCGGAGCCGTCCACCATGGCGGCGTCGACGACCTGCCCGCGGCCGGAGCGCTCCCGCTCCAGCAGGGCGGCGAGCACGCCCACGGCCAGCAGCATGCCGCCGCCGCCGAAGTCGCCGACCAGGTTGAGCGGCGGCACGGGCCGCTCACCGGACCGCCCGATCGGGTACAGGCTGCCGGAGACCGCGATGTAGTCGATGTCATGCCCGGCGGTGCTGGCCAGCGGCCCGTCCTGCCCCCAGCCGGTCATCCGGGCGAAGACCAGGCGCGGGTTGCGCTCCAGGCAGACGTCCGGCCCGAAGCCGAGCCGCTCCGCGACGCCGGGCCGGAACCCTTCGACGAGCACGTCCGCGTCGGCGAGCAGGCGCAGCAGCACCGCGACGCCCTCGGCGTCCTTGAGGTTGAGGCGGATGGATCTGCGGCCCCGCGCGAGCGGGTCCACGGGCGGGAGCGCCTGGCGGCCTGCCCGATCCGGCCGATCCACCCGGAGAACCTCCGCGCCCAGATCAGAAAGAACCATGCAGCCGAATGGCGCTGGCGCCAGGCTCGCGATCTCAATGACCCGAAGCCCGCCCAGTGGTCCCATCCACCCTCCCCGCCCGTGCTCGAGTAAGTCCAGTGCTTCAGTAAGTCCAGCGCTCAGAGCAAGTCCTGTGTCCCTGGTCGGTCCCGCGCCTCCGGGAAGCCTAGCGATGCGGCCGGGTGGCTAGGCCCGGGAGCGGCGTTCGCTTTCCAGCCGCAGGGCCAGGGTGGGGCACGCGGTCACCGCACGGCGAGCGTGCGGGAGCAGATCGTCAGGAACCGGACCTGGCGCGATGACCGGGTACCCCCAGGGGTCCAGCGCTATGAGCTCGGGAAGCAGGTCGGCGCAGACTCCGTGCGCGTCGCAGGCGATCGGGTTGACCCGCAGCAGCCGGCGCACGGCTACCGGGACCCCGGACGGCTCGGCTGGGGCTCGCCGGGGACCGGCAGCACGGGTGGCCGGCCGACCCGCGGGCACGGCCCGTACCGTAGATGGTTCTCCAGATCCGCGCCGAACACCTGGAGCGCGCTCGCGACCAGGGCGACCGCCCCATCAGGAAAACGGCATGCCCCGCGTCCTTTCACCAGCGGCAGTAGCTCCCGCATCCAGGCGTCGGCCCGCTCGTCGCCGCCCTGCCAGGCGACATGGTCCAGCGCGCGGGAGATGTCCGGCAGCCCGTAACGGCACGGGCCGCACTGGCCGGCGCTCTGGCCCGCCAGATAGCGGAAGACCCGCGCGGTCTCCGCGATGCCGCAGGCGGATGCTGGGAGCACGATCAGGACGCCGGCGCCGAACGCGCCCCCGGCCGACCGCAGGCCGGGGTGGCTGGCCGGAACGTCCACGGCGGCGGGCAACGGCAGCCAGCTGCCGAAGTAGCCGCCAGACAGGATCGCTTGCGGTGGCTCCGCCGCCCCGCCCGCCAGCGCGATCAGGTCCCCGAGCCGGGTGCCCAGGGCGGCTTCGTACACTCCAGGCCTGCGCACCGCACCACTGATCGTCACCAGCGCGGAGCCCGGCGCGGCCTGCGTGCCTACGGAGCAGAACCAGTCCGGGCCGTACCTGGCGATCAGGGCGAGGTGCGCCAGCGTCTCCACGTTGTTCACCAGTGTGGGGCGGCCACCGACGCCGCGCGCAAACGGCCGCGGCGGCACGAACACGGGCAGCGCGGAGCCGCCGTTCAGGAAATTCACCAGCGCCGACTCCTCGCTGGCCACATACCGGTGGGGGAAAGCCACCAGCTGAACAGGCACCTCGCCCATCCCCGCGTCCGCGCGGTCCGCGATCGCCGCCGAGAGCCGCCCAGCCCGCTGCGGGTGGCTGTCGTCCACGCACAGGTACGCTTCGCTGGCGCCTACCGCCGCCGCGGCTGCCGCGATGCCGTCCAGCACCAGGTGCGGGGAGTGGCTGAGCAGGATCGCGTCCTTGCCGCTCGCGGGCTCGGACTCGACACCGTTGGCGACGACCACCGGGGGCCCGCTGCGCCCACGGCCGCCGGCGACGGCGCGCATCTTGCGTGCGGTGGGGAAACCCGCGCCGCCACGCCCGGTCAGCCCGGCCCGCTCGACGCTGGCGATCAGCTGCGGTGCCCCGCCATGCCGCCTTCCGCCACTAGCTGGCGGAGGGCCGTACCGCTCGACGTGCGCGCGCAGCCCGAGCGGGGTGCCCCGGCTGATCAGCCGGGGCAGCTGGCCGGCCGGCGGCATCCGCCGGTCCGGCACCGGGCCACGGAGCTGGTTCATGAGATGGCCTGCGAACCCGGCGAGTCCCGCCCGCTGGCACCGGCCGCCGGGGAATGCGGCCGCGTCGTGACGGTCGGCGCCGGCAGCCCGGCGCGGTGGGACCAGCCTGGCTTCAGCGGGCCCGCCATCAGCCAGGCACCAGCCGCGATCAGCACGGTCACCAGCGTGATCGCGGCCGCGACACGCAATCCCGCCCGCTCCGGCCAGCCCTGGGCCAGCCGCCAGGCCACCAGGCAGGCGACCCCGGCCACGCAGGCGAGGGTCAGCGCCAGCACCCACCGGGTCATGGTGTCGGTCCCGGTGCCCAGGCCGTGCACGACCGCGACTGGCCAGCACAGGTACGCGGCCCAGTGCACCAGCCGCCAGTTCCGGTAGGGAATCCGCGCCCGCAGCAGGCTGGTCACCGTGAGCGCGATCAGCAGGTCGGTGGCGATGGCGCCGAGCCCCACCCAGATCGGCCGGTAGGCGGAGATGAACGGCACGAACGCGTCCGCGAGCCCGATCGGCACGAAACTGTCCAGCACCGTGGTCACGATGTGCACCGCGGTGAAGGCACAGGCCAGCAGCGACACGCTCCGGTGCAGGCCGATCGTGACGAACCGGGGCCACCGTTGCTGCTCGAAACGCACGGAGGTGAGCAGGCCGAGCGCCATGCTCGAGGTCAGCAGCACGAGCGCCACCAGGCCGGTGGCCCTGGTGGCGTACCAGAGCGGCGTGGATGAGGTCACCACGATCGCCCCGTGCCCGGCGACCGTCCCGTGCTCAGCGAGGCCGTGCGGCATGCTGCCCGTGTGCAGCGCGCCGGCCAGTGACCCGGCCAGGACCGCCGAGGTCATGAGCCCCCCGACACCGCCTGGCTAGGAGCTGCCGTCGGCGCCGGGTTCTGCACGGGTGCCTGGGGCGGGCTGCTCGGCTGCGAGTTGGCCTGCGGTGAGCTGCTGGATGGGGGGGTGCTGGGCGGTGAGCTACTGGACGGGGAGCTGCTCGGCTGTGAACTGCCCTGCGCTGAGTTTCCCGGTGCGGTGCTTGAGCTTGGGCTATTACCGTTGCGTCCGGTCCGGTTCTGGCTGGCGGTGCCGTTCCCGGTCGCGGCGTGCACAGCCGCCCCGGCCGGGTGGCCGAGCGCCACGGCGATGGCCGCCGACGACACCACGCCAACTGCGCCAATGCGCGTGGTCAGGCTCTTGACCCGGCGCAGCCCGTCCTCGCGGGCGGCCACCGCGAAACGTACGTCATCTCGCCGCATGAGCCCATCCTCCCGCAGTGCCACGGTGGGTGCGCCGACGCCAGCGCATCGGGCACATGACATTTATCAGCAGATCAGACAGACCCTAATGCCTGTCGTGAATCGGCAGCAGTCTTCCTCAAGATCTTCTATTTTCCTTAAGACCTGCTGGCCGACGGCCACTGCCAGCAGGGGCTGTCGGCCGCCGGCTGACTCGGCGCCAGGCGGCCACCTTTCCAACGTCCGGCCGGCCTGGAAAGTTCAGCCCGCCTTCCACCTGCGGCTCGG
>DAIRVB010000004.1:0-1310 GCA_036803065.1 Streptosporangiaceae bacterium | reverse complement strand
TTTCCAACGTCCGGCCGGCCTGGAAAGTTCAGCCCGCCTTCCACCTGCGGCTCGGGCCGCGGCCGGGGGCTGGGTTCTCTCGGTGTGCCCACGTATCCTCGCTCCATGCACGGTTACACCCAGGATAAGGACGCCTACCTCAAACGGCTGCGCAGGATCGAGGGCCAGGTTCGCGGCCTGCAACGGATGGTGGAAGAGGACGTCTACTGCATCGATGTGCTGACTCAGGTCTCCGCGGTGACCCGGGCTCTCCAGGCGGTTGCCCTCGGCCTGCTGGAGGATCACCTCGGGACGTGCGTGACGGAGGCCGTGCGGGCCGGTGGGGACGAGGCCCGTGATTCGATCCACGAGGCGGCCGAGGCGATTACCCGGCTCGTCAAGTCATAAGCCGAGGCTCTCCGCACCCTGAGCCCGCGGCCGGTGAACTACGGGGTTGCCCGCCATCCCGAAGCGACGGACGATTGTCGACGATTTGTCACATGGCGGCCACTCCGCCGTACCCGCCGCCTGGGACTCGATTCCGATCCCGGCGCGCTGGCCTGCTCGGTGTCCGGGCCCGGTGTCATCCCACCGCCCGGCTCCATCTCCCCGCCGCAGCGATGACCGCTCCTACCTGGCCGGTCAGTTTCCGTTTCCCGGATCCTGGTCCGGGCCGCCGCCCGGCGAGCCGTGCTCAGGATCCGCGAGGGCGGCAAAGGCGCGCAGGTTGGCTAGGCTCTCGCCCCGCTTCAGCCGCCACGCCCACTCCTTGCGGATAGACGAAGCGAAGCCGAGGGCCAGCGCCGCGTCGAAATTCTCGTCGGAATAGCTGAGCACACAGCCCAGGATCCGGTCGATCTCGTCCGCGGACGCGGAGCCAAGCGGGAGCCGGCCCACCAGGTAGACATCCCCCACCGGGTCCAGTGCGAAATGCACCCCGTACATCCGGCCGTTGCGGCCGAGGAGGAACCGGTAGAACCTGGCGTGGTTCTCGTCGGGCTGCCGGCAGAAGAACGCCTCGACGTGCAGGCTGTGGGTCCCAGTGATGAGCCAGGTCATGGTGGCGAGCTTGTGCTTCCCCTCCAGCCGGACCAGGTAACTTCCCGGCTGCGGGCTCTCCCAGGCCAGCCCGAGATCGGCCAGGGCCGACTCGATAGCGGCGGCGGCGTCCGCGCGCGTCACCTGCGGAGCGGCCACGTCATCCATGACTCCCATCCTGCCAGCCAGGTCAGGAAGGCAGGGCCCGGGTGAACCTGTCCGCGGCCTCGGCGTTGCTCATAGCGCCGGCATAGACCGCCATCAGCCGGTCGACTGTTCCATTCCAGCCGAAC
>DAIRVB010000003.1:0-19054 GCA_036803065.1 Streptosporangiaceae bacterium | reverse complement strand
CGAGGGTCACCGGCGACCAGCCGTTCGCCGTCGGCCAGTACCAGCAGTTCCAGGCAGGCCCGTTCACTCAGTCCGCCCAGGCGGCGTGCAATCCGGCGGGCTGGTACGGCGAGGAGACCCTCGACGTGGAGTCCGTGCACGGCCAGGCACCCGGCGCCAACGTCCGGTACGTCGCCGCAGGCAGCTGCCAGGATTCCGACATCCTGGAGGCCGTGGCGCTGGTCGTGAACCAGAACCTGGCCAGCATCGTCACCGACTCCTGGGGCGATCTGGCCCAGTCCGCCACCCTCAACGCCGCATACGACCTGGCCTTCCAGACCGGCGCGGCCGAAGGAATCGGCTTCTTCTTCTCCTCCGGTGACAGCGGCTACGAAAACCCGGGCGAGAATACGGCCTCCGCTGGCGACCAGGTGGACTACCCGACGTCCAGCCCGTACGTCACCTCGGTCGGCGGCACCAGCTTGGCCATCGGGAAGACCAGCAACTACGAGTGGGAGACCTGCTGGGGCACCCTGATCGACCCGCTGTCCGCCGCAGGCACCTCGTGGCAGTACTCCCCGCCGGGCTCGTTCCCGGCGAACTACGACGGCTCCGGAGGCGGCGGGGTGAGCACGAGGTACCCGCAGCCCGCTTACCAGCAGCGTGCCGTGCCAGCCAGCCTGGCCAGGCAGCTGCCGGACGGCAGCACGAGCGCCACGCCCATGCGGGTCGTCCCGGACGTGTCGGCGCTCGCCGACCCGAGCACCGGCTTCCTCATCGGGCAGACCACCCTCCAGCCGAACGGGACGACCCGCGCCTTCTCCCTCAGCAGGATCGGCGGCACCAGCCTCGCCTCCCCGACCTTCGCCGGCATCGAAGCCGACGCCCAGCAGGCCGCCGGATACCGGCTCGGCTTCGCCAACCCGGTGATCTACGCCAGGTACGGCACTGCCGCCTTCAACGACGTGACCGACCGCCCGGCCGGGCTGCCCGCCAACCTGGCCGAGGTCCGCAGCAACTACACCGACCCGCACACCAGGACCGGGCCGCTGCTCACCTACCTGCGGACGCTAGGGGTCAACGGCGCGGGCGCCGCCGCCCTCAGGGCCGTCACCGGCTACGACGACGCGACCGGGGTCGGCTCGCCCCGGGACTACATCCAGTCCTTCGGGTACTAACCTGCAGACACCGCCGCGACCTAATTGCAAAACGTCACGAAATGGTCTCTCAAGGTCATTTGCGGGACATTGTCCTTTCTGTTGGCTGTTATCCCTTGCGCGCGTGATCTGGGAGGAAGAATCTACGGTGTGTGACCCGCCCGCCGGGTCACCCGCGCCTGATGACCCGATACCCGGGTCACAGCGCCAGAGCGCATGGTCAGTCCATCAGGAAAGGAACGTGCATGCCGCAAGTCACACGGCTGCGTGTGGTCTGTGCCGCGGTGGCCGCCGGAGCACTCACGCTCGGCACACTCGCCTCGGCCACCGCCGCGCAGGCGGCTAACCCGAGATCGGCGATCGCCGACACCCACCCATCATGGGCGGTCGCGGCACACCGGGTCAGCAGCGAGGCCACCACCGGTACCGTAAGCGCCCACGTGTACCTGGCTCCCCAGGATCAGGCCGGGCTCGCCGCCTACGCCACGGCGGTGTCCACGCCGGGCAGCGCGCTCTACCGGCACTACCTCACGCCCGCACAAGTCGCCGCGCGGTTCGCGCCGGCCGCCGCGGAGGTTGCGGCCGTGCAGTCATGGCTCACCTCCGCAGGCCTCACCGTGACCACGGTCAACGACAAGAACCCGGCGGGGGCCTTCATCGGCGTGAGCGGGTCGGTGGCCGCGGCGAGCAAGGCGTTCGGGGTGACTTTCGGCCTGTACAACGGCCCTGGTGGCCAGACGGACCGGGCGCCCGCCGAGGCCGCCAGCGCCCCCGCCGCGGTGGCCAGTTCCGTGCTCGGGGTCTCCGGCCTGGACACCGCTAAGAGCGAGATCAAGCCGGCGGATACCCTCCCGCCGCCCGGACCGAACTACTGGGTCGCCCCGCCGTGCTCCACCTACTACGCCCAGAAGATCGCCACCACCGAGCCGGCCGCCTA
Organism: Streptosporangiaceae bacterium; assembly: GCA_036803065.1. Taxonomy (GTDB): domain Bacteria; phylum Actinomycetota; class Actinomycetes; order Streptosporangiales; family Streptosporangiaceae; genus JAWWPY01. Next base: position 16,981 of record DAIRVB010000003.1, on the reverse strand, counting down.
CGGCACGCACCAGCCGTGGACCAACTGCGGCTACACTCCGAGCCAGATCCGCGGCGCGTACGGGGTCTCCGCCTCCGGGGCGACGGGCAAGGGCCAGGCCGTGGCCATCGTCGACGCGTACGCCTCGCCCACCATGCTGAGCGACGCGAACACCTACGCCAAGGTCACCGGGGACAAGTCGTTCACCCCCGGCCAGTACCGGCAGTACCTGCCAGCTACCTTCACCGAGACCGCGGCGAACCTGTGTGACGCGCCAGGCTGGTACGGCGAGGAGACCCTCGACGTGGAGTCCGTGCACGGCCAGGCGCCCGGCGCCAACGTCCGGTTCGTCGCCGCAGCCAGTTGCCAGGACTCCGACCTGATAGCAGCGGATGCGCAGATCGTGAACCAGCACCTGGCCAGCATCGTCAGCGACTCGTTCGGCGAGCCTCAGCAGTACTCGACCCTGAACTCGACGTGGGACCAGGTTTTCGAGATCGGCGCCGTCGAGGGAATTGGCTTCTTCTTCTCCTCAGGTGACAGCGGCTACGAGGGCACCGGCGAAGACCCCGCATCCAGCGGCGACCAGGTGGACTACCCGACCTCAAGCCCGTGGGTCACCTCGGTGGGCGGCACCAGCCTGGCCATCGGGAAGACCAGCAACTACCAGTGGGAGACCTCCTGGGGCACCCTGCTCGACCCGCTGTCCGCCACCGGCACGTCGTGGCAGTACCCGCCACCCGGCCAGTACCCGGCCTACTACGACGGCTCCGGCGGCGGCGGGGTGAGCACGCAATACCCGCAGCCCTTCTACCAGCGGGGCGTCGTGCCCAAGAGCCTGTCCGAGAACCCGCCGACCGGGCCGTCCACCACCAAGTACCGGGTTATCCCGGACGTGTCCGCGCTCGCCGATCCGAGCACCGGCTTCCTCGTCGGCCAGACCACCCTCCAGCCAAACGGGACGACGTACGCCTTCTCGCTCAGCAGGATCGGCGGCACCAGCCTCGCCTCCCCGACCTTCGCCGGCATCGAAGCCGACGCCCAGCAGGCGTTCGACTCCGCGCATCACGCCGCGGCGGTGATCGGGTTCGCGAACCCGTTGATCTACAGCCTGTATGGCACCAGGGCCTACCACGACGTGACCGACCACCCAGCCGGTCAGCCGTTCAACCTGGCCGAGGTGCGCAACAACTACACCAACCCGTACACCAAGACCGGCCCGCTGGTCACCTGGCTGCGGGCCCTGGGCATCAACGGTGAGGGCGCCGACGCGCTGCCCGCCACCCGTGGCTACGACGACTCGACCGGTGTCGGCTCGCCGAACCAGTACATCCAGTCAATAGCCGCTCTTCGGTAGCGCGGCACGCAGTGATGGAGGGGACGGCCACATCAGGGCCGTCCCCTCCATCAGTTCCAGCGGGAGCGGCGCACGCCAGCCGTTGCGTGCGGTGGTCGTCCGCGAGGGCTGGCGTCAGCCGTAGAAGGTGCCGAGCTCAGTAGCGGCGGCCTCACCGTAGGCAGCGCGCAGGCGCTCCGCCAGCGCGTCCGGCTTCAGTTCATACTCCTGGGTGCCGACGGTCTCCAGCACGTGCACCGCGAGCATGTTGCCCAGTTGCGCCGCGCGCTCCAGGGACAGGCCCCAGGCCACAGCCGCGAGAAAACCAGCACGGAAGGCATCTCCGGTGCCGGTTGGGTCCGCCTTGCGGATCTCGGGCACCGCGACGACCGCCTGGGCGGGCTGGCCGGCCTGCTCCATCCTGGCACCCCCCGGGCCGAGGGTGGTCACCCGGACGCCGACCCGGTCGAGGATCTGCGCGCTACTCCATCCGCTCTTGTCCTCGATCAGCGCTTCCTCGTACTCATTGCAGAACAGGTAGGCCGCCCCGTCCACCAGGGCACGCACCTCCTGCTCGCCGAGCCGGGGCAGTTGCTGGGACAGGTCGGCGGCGAACGGAATGCCCAGGGCCCGGCACTCCTCGGTGTGCGAGAGCATCGCGCCCGGGTCACTCGCCCCGATGAGCACCAGGTCCAAGCCACCCGCCCGCTCAGCGAGCGGGGCCAGGTCGATATCGGCGTCCTCGCTCATCGCGCCCGGGTAGAACGAGGCGATCTGGTTCCCGTCCAAGTCCGTAGTGCAGACAAAACGCGCGGTGTGCCGCAGCGTGGACTCACGGACACCGCCGCAGTCCACCCCATGGGCCTCCAGCCACGTCCGGTAGGGGGCGAAGTCCGCGCCCACCGCGCCGATGAGCAGCGGGCTGAGCCCGAGCACGCCCAAGCCGAACGCGATGTTCGCGGCAACGCCGCCACGCCGGATTTCCAGCCCGTCGACCAGGAAGGACAGCGATACCCGGTCCATCTTCCCCGGTATGAAGTGCTCGACGAACCGGCCAGGGAACGTCATGAGGTGATCGGTGGCGATGGACCCGGTGATGGCTATGCGCACGGCCGTACTCTAGGGCATAGTGCTAGCAGGCCGCGTGCCGCGGCCGGGGACCGTAGTGGCCCCCGGCCGCGTTGGCACGACGCCGCGGCGTTCCCGCTCAGTGGAAGGAGTCGCCGCAGGCGCAGGAACCCTGCGCGTTCGGGTTGTCGATCGTGAAGCCCTGCTTCTCGATGGTGTCCACGAAGTCGATGGACGCACCGGACAGGTAGGGAGCGCTCATCTTGTCGGTCACGACATGCACGGCACCGAAAGCCGTGTCGACGTCCCCGTCCATCTCGCGCTCGTCGAAGTAGAGCTGGTAGCGCAGTCCCGAGCACCCGCCCGGCTGCACGGCGATGCGCAGCCGCAGGTCGTCGCGGCCCTCCTGCTCCAGCAGGGCACCTACCTTCGCCGACGCGGCGTCGGTGAGGATGACGCCCTGCGCTGTCGTCTGGTCCTGAACCGTCATATGTGCAACTCCCGCGTCGGATGTCCGCCGCCTGGGCGGCGCTTGCTGGTCCTCGGGTGAACAACTCTCCAGACACAACCATAAGCTGTCCACGGTCATTCCAGGGCCTGCGGGCCCGCCGTAACCTCCCCGGTAGAAGTAGGACCCGTCGCAGCGAAGGCGAAGCCGCCGGTGCTGGCCTCGCTGCCATCGGGGCGAATGAGGTAGCCGTCGTAGGACTCCAGGGCGGCGACCGCGTCCAGCGCGGCGTCCCCGCCCACCGCCAGGGCCGTGGCCAACGCGTCGGCCAGGGCGAGGCTGGGCCCGGTGACGGTGGCCGACGCCGCCCGGCTCCCGGGCCGGCCGGTGCGCGGATCGACGAGGTGAGCCCCCCGCTCGTAGGTCCCCGAAGTGGCGACCGCTGCGCCCACCTCGACCACCGCGGCCAGCGCGTTCGGCCGCCACGGATGGCGGATGCCGGCCCGCCACCGCTGCCGGGGGGCTGGGGAGCCGAATGCGGCCAGGTCACCGCCGCCGTTCACGATGGCAGCGGGGACGCCAGCCTGGCGGAGGGCGGCCAGCGCCCCGTCCACCGCCCACCCCTTCACGAGCCCGGTCGGGTCGTACCCTCCCGGCAGTGCCCACGGATCGAACCAGCCGCCGGACACGTCCCTGGCCAGCTGGCACAGGGCCGTCACCTCGGCCACCTCGGCTGGCAGCGGCCCGGGCCCTGCCTCGCCACGGCGCAGCCGGCTCACCGCGCTCCGCAGGTCCCAGGTGCTGAAAACCGCCTCGGCGCGGTGCAGCACGGCGCAGGCCGCCTCCAGCGCGGACCACAGCTCCGCATCCGTGAGATCACCCGGCAGCACCGCGAACGAAACGACCGTCCCCATGACCGGCTCTGCGCGGGCCGCCACCGGCCGCACCGGGAGGCCGGTCCCTGATGGCGCCCCGTTGAGCATGGCGCCGCTGCCGCTGATCACTTGAAGTGCACCTTGTCCAGGGCGGCCTGAACCGAAAGGGCGTAGGCCTGGCTGGTGTACGTCGCCCCGGACACGGCGTTGATGTTGGCACTCTGCGCCGCGAGCACCTCGTTGCGGAGCATGGGGATGACCTGGCTGGCGAGTTGCTGCGAGTACTGCTCCGCGGTCCTGATGACCGGCACCTTGACGTCGGTGATGCGGCCTCCGCTGACGGTGACGCTGGCCGTCAGCTCGCCGTAGCCGTACTGCTCGCTGACTCCGGTGACGCTGCTGGCTGCGGTGGGGCGCAAAGCCCGGGGACCCGCGACCGGGGCCGCCGGAGAAGCCGCGGAGCCCGACGCCGAGGCGAGCGGGCCCGCCGCGGAGGTGCCGCGCCCCTTGCTGGCGGTCTGGTTCCCGGCTGCGACCAGCGCCTTCGTCGTGCCGGACCCATGGAAGCCGAGCACGCCCAGGAATCCAGCCACGGTGCCGGCCAGGACCAGCCACGGTGCCGTCATCTTCATGCGTGTTCTCCCCGGGATCAGAGGGCGAATGCCTCGTGGTGGATGGCGTCGGCCGGGACGCCCAGGTTCGCCGCGACATCGACAATGGCAGCGACGAACCCCTCGGGCCCGCACACGTACACGTCGCGCTGGTTCAGGTCGGGGACGAGCCGGGGAAGGGATGCCTCATCGATGGCGACCTGCTCCCTGGGGCCGACCAGCTCGTGGATCGCGCCGTGCCGGTGCCGCACGAGTTCGGTGACCTCAGAGTGAAGGACGAGATCCTCGGGGCGGGTAGCCCGGAGCAGGATCACCGGCGCTGCGCTGCGCGGCAGATCTTCGAGCAGCGCCCGCAGCGCGGTGACGCCGATCCCCGCGGCCACCAGCAGCGCCTTGGGCCGCTGCTGGGCGTGGCGGGTGAAAGCCCCGTACGGGCCTTCGATCGCGACCCTGGTGCCGGGCCGGAGCCGGGCCAGCGAGCTGGAATGATCTCCCACCCCTTTGACCGTCAGGCGCAGGTGCGGAGGCCGGGGAAGAGCCGACAGTGAGTAGGGATGGGCCTGCCACCACATGCCCGGGGCGAGGAACCGCCAGCAGAAGAACTGCCCGCCCGACACCGCCAGCCGGTCGAGGTGGCGGCCCGTGCAGATCACCGACACCACGCCCGGCCCTTCCGGCCGCACCTCGGTGACCGTGAGCCGGTGCCGCACGCTCCTGGCCAGGGGCAGGCCGACCCGGTAGCAGAGCACGAGCCCCGCGCTGCCGGCCCAGGCCACCGACCACACCAGCTGGGTCAGGGGATGTCCCACGAAGGACGGGCCAAGCACGATGACGTGGGCGAAAGAGATGGCGAGGGCGAGGTACATCCAGAGGTGGATCAGCCACCAGGTTTCCCGGCGAAGGCGCCGCCGGACCGCGCGGTACGAGACGACGCCGATCATGCACATCAGGGCGAGGCCGGCCGTGGCGGTGAGCACGTCCGGATACCTGGTGAGCAGCGTGCCGGCTTCACGCCAGACGCCCGTCCTGGCCGCCTGCGCGTAGCCCAGCGTGAGGAAAAGGGCATGAGCGGCCAGGAGGGTGATCGGCCACGGGGCGACCGCCCGGTGCAAGCGCAGCAGGCCATCCTGGCCCGCCACTCGCTCGATGAACGGGATGCGGCTCACCAGCAGGACCATCATCAGGGCCAGGTACGTGCCGACCAAGCCGGTGAGGCTGCCAGCGAAGGTGAGCAGGCCGCCAGGCGCGGAAAGCTCGCTGGCGGACTCGTCGGTCACCGCGAGGGCGGTCGTGGCCCCGAGGCCGGCGCCCGCCATCACGAGAGCGGCCCGGGCCAGCCCCGGCCGCGGCCGGGGCGCCGCCGGGGCCCGTGCCACCTTCCGCTTCCGGTTGCGCGCGGCTGACGCTGGCGGCACACCGAAGCTGACCGGCCGGGAACTCATGGGCGGAGCCTGACTCCGAAAACTGCTCGTCCGGTGCAGAGTTCCGCTGAGTTTCCTATGGATCGCCGGAAAGCAGCCTGGAGAGAGGCTTGTTATCGGCCCCGGGGCGGCTGTTCCCCGCACAGGCTCACGGGAGGTAGCACCTTTGCCGGCCCACGGGACGGTAAGTGCCTTACAAGCCGGGGGCGCCCCAGACCGGAAACCACCGGCTCAGGTCCGGCTCGATCTTCAGGTCTGAGCCGAGTTGGCCACGCACCTGGAGTTCGAGTGCGTTGTCCCGGCGCTCCCCGTCCTGCGGCGCGAACGGGTAGAACGTGCCGCGCTTGAAGAGATAGACGATGGCGAGGCGGCGGCCCGCGTCGTCACGGAAGCCGACCAGCGTGCACAGCAACTGCGGGCCGAAGCCACCGTCCACCAGCGACGAGTTCACCGCATGCAGGTCGGTGACGAGTGCTTCGACGTCGTCGGCGGAGTGATGGCAGACCAGCCAGGTGTAGGCGTAGGAATCTGTGGTCACCTCGACCGGTGTCGTTCCCGAGCCCATGTCGAGCAGTTGCCGGACATCCTTCTCGATGTCGCTGAACGCCTTGCCCTCGGCGGCCCGGAAGCAGACCGAGCCGGTGCCGGTGGGCCGGAACGATGCGGCGGCCTCGAGCGTGATGGCGGCGGACGGCAGAGCGAACAGCGCGTCCAGCTTGGGCTGGACCGGCTTGGTCCGGCCCAGCAGCGTGTCCAGGAATCCCACCAGCTACCTCGACAGTTGATCGGAGATCTTGGCCAGTTCCTTGAGCCTGCGCTCCAGTGAAGGGTGCGTGGAGAACAGCGCGGAGAGGCTGGCCCCCGCCCCGCCCCTGGCAAAAGCCGGGGCGAAGTAGAACGCGTTCAGCGGCTCGGCTGCCCGCAGGTCCTTGGTGGGGATCCTGGCCATCTCGCCGGTCACCTTCTGCAGCGCGCTCGCCAGCGCGGACGGCTGCCCGGTGAGCAGCGCGCCAGACCGGTCGGCGGACAGTTCGCGGTACCGGGAGAGCAGCCGGATCAGCAGGAAGCTGATCGCGTAGACCACGATGCCCACCACCATGACGACCAGCACGACCGGAATGGCGCCGCCGTTGTTGTTGTTGTTGCCGCCCCGGCCGCGACCGCCGCCACCGCCGAAGAGTTCCGAGTAGAAGGCGAACCTGACCAGCAGGGCCGCGACGATGCCGATGAACGAGGCGATCGTCATGACCGCCACATCCTTGTGCGCGACATGCGACAGCTCGTGCGCGAGCACGCCCTCAAGCTCCTGATCGTTCAGCCGCCCGTCCAGCAGGCCAGTTGTGGCGCAGACCACGGCCATCTTGCTGTTGCGCCCGGTGGCGAACGCGTTCGGCATCCGGGACTCGGCGATGGCCACCCTCGGCTTGGGCATGTCAGCCAGCGCGCAGATCCGGTCCACCACACCGTGCAGCTGGGCCGCCTGCGGGCCGTCCTGCGGGGTGACGAGCCGGGCGCCGGCCGTACGCAGCGCGATCTTGTCGGACCAGTAGAACGACCCGAAGCCCAGCCCAATCGCCAGCAGGACCGGGAGGATTACGATCCCCGCGCCTGAACCACGATGGCTTGCTTCCAGCACCAGGACCAAGGCCAGGATAAAGGCCACAAAGACGACGCCAAGCAGGAACATCGTCAGGCCCATCCGAGCAATGAGTCCCCTGTCAGGCGCATAGCGGGTCTTCGCCATCGCGCCGCCTCCGTTCTGTCCGGCCGAACTCTCAGCCGGACTCTTCCGGCTTCGCTGTCGGAGCCGTCCCTCCCCTATTATCAGGCAGCGCCGGAGCGGACAAACCGTCGCGACGCAACTGCCCGGCCACTCCAGGACGCGGCCCGATGGCCGGCCGGCTCCGGACCAGTCACCGCCCCGCCCAGGGGATTCAACAGCAATTGTTGCTCCGCAACCTGGGAGCTTGCTGAGGGTTTCCTCTGAGCACGGGCAAGGCCTGGGGGTCAGCCCGGGATGAGGCCCTCGCCGCTGAGCATCTCGCGGACGTTGTCCATGGTCGCCTCGGCGTCCGGCAGGATCAGCGTCGATGGCTCAAGCGTGTCGTCAGGCAGCGCGGTGCCGAGCATCCGGATCCTGGACACCAGGGCATCCAGGGCGGCCCGGAACGCCTGTTCGTCACTGGCGTTCACGGCCGCCTCAAGCTTGGCGTCGAGGGTGTTCAGTTCGCCGGCAGCCGCATCATCGACCTCGAACTGGCCCTCGCCGAGAATGCGGACGATCATGATCCGTCACCGGCCTGCGGCTGGTCGGCAGACTGCGCTGGCCGAGACGCCTGCGGCTGGCCCTGGCTCGCCGCACCACCGGCGGCGGAACCCTCGATCTCACGCGGGGCCTCTCCCTGGCTCAGCTCGCCCTTCAGCCGAGCCAATTCCAGATCAACGTCGTGGCCGCCGCCCATCCGGTCCAGTTCGGCCTGGATGTCGTCGTGCGGGGTGCCGGTGACGTCCTCCAGGGCGCCCGAGGCCATCAGTTCGTCGATGGCGCCTGCCCGGGCCTGCATCTGCGCGGTCTTGTCCTGAGCCCGCTGGACGGCCATGCCCACGTCGCCCATCTCCTCGGAGATGCCGGAGACGGCCTCGCCAATCCTGCTCTGCGCTTCCGCGGCGGTGTACGTCGCCTTGATGGTCTCCTTCTGCGTGCGGAAGGCCTCCACCTTGGACTGGAGCCGCTGCGATGCCGCAGTCAGCTTCTCCTCGTCGGCCTGCAGCGACTGGTACTGCGTCTGCAGGTCCGTAAACTGGGTCTGCAGTGTCGACTTGCGGGTGAGCGCATCGCGCGCGAGATCCTCGCGCCCCGAGCCGAGGGCCTGCTTGGCCTGGCCCTCGAGCTTGGCCTGCTGCTGCTGGAGCGAGTTCATCTGGAGTTCGACGCGCTTGCGCGAGGTGGCCACGTCCGCGACGCCGCGACGGACCTGCGTCAGCATCTCCAGCTGCCGCTGGTAAGAATAATCCAGGGTCTCGCGCGGATCTTCATACTTGTCCAGGGCCTTGTTGGCCTTGGCCTTGAAGATCAGCGATACCCGCTTCATCACGCTCATGGGCGCGACCATCCCCTCATCGTGTACACCGCTGCCGCTCTCGCCCACAGCGCCGCGCCGGTCCCCCCGTGATGCTACGGCGGCATCGCCGCGGACTGAATCACCCAAGCCTATGCGGAGATCCGCGCGCCAGTCATTACGAAGGCCCGGCAGCCAGCCGAAGGCACAGCAGCCAGCCGAAGGCACGGCCACCCCGGCCGCTGCCCATCCGGCAACGCCATGCTCTTCGCCTGGTAATCCGTGCCCTTCGTCCCGGTAAGCTGGCCTCGTGTTCCGACGACGCAGTGCCACCACGACCGACGGTCCCGACGGGGGCGCCACCAGCGCGCCCGGCGCCGAGCCTGGTAACGGCGCGGCTGGGCGCCCCGGCGTGACCGTGGGCAAGGGCAGGCCGACCCCCAAGCGCAGTGAGGCAGAGCGGCAGCGGCGCTTCGGCGGCGCTCCCGCCGACCGGAAGGCGGCTGCGGCCCAGTCCAAGACGCGGGCGCGCGCGGAGCGCGTCCGCAAGACCGAGGCCATGCGGCGCGGTGAGGAGTGGGCGCTCCCGGCGAAGGACAAGGGCCCGGTCAAGGCGCTGGCCCGGGACTACGTGGACTCCCGGCGCAGGCTCAGCGAGTTCTACATGTACGGCCTGGCCGTACTGCTGATCCTGCTCTTCTTCCGCAATCCTTTCGTGCAGACACTGCTGCCGCCGATCCTCCTCGTGATGGTCTTGGTCATGGTGATCGAGGGCTTCTTCATCGGCAGGAAGCTGAAAACGCTCGTGGCTGAGCGCTATCCCGGTGAGAGCACCCGCGGCCTGCGCATGTACGCGGCGATGCGCGGGCTGCAGATCCGCAAGCTCCGCTTCCCCAAGCCGCGCGTCAACGTCGGCGACACGATCTGAGCGCCCGATTGGAGCACGGCGATCTGAGCACGGCGATCTGAGCACGGCGATCTGAGCACGGCGATCTGAGCACGGTGCCGCCCTCCTGCTCACGGCGGCCAGGGGCCGGGCGTTAGGGTCAACCGCATGGAGTACCGACATCTCGGCCGGAGCGGCCTGAAAGTCAGCGAGATCGCCTACGGCAACTGGATCACCCACGGGTCCCAGGTCGAGGAGGACGCGGCCAAGCGGTGCGTGGCCGCCGCGCTGGACGAAGGAATCAGCACGTTCGACACTGCTGACGTCTATGCGGGAACCCGTGCGGAGGCCGTGCTCGGCCGGGCCCTGCACGGCGTGCGCCGCGAGTCCGTGGAGATCTTCACCAAGGTCTTCTGGCCGACCGGACCGGGCAGCAACGACCGCGGGCTGTCCCGCAAGCACATCCTGGAGTCTGCGCACGCCTCGCTGCGCCGCCTGCAAACCGACTACCTGGACCTGTACCAGGCGCACCGCTACGACTACGAGACCCCGCTCGAGGAGACCATCCGCACCTTCGAGGACCTGGTCAGGCAGGGCAAGGTGCTGTATGTCGGGGTGTCCGAGTGGCGGGCCGAGGAGATCGCGGCGGCCCTGAAGATCGCTGATGAGATGGGCTTTGACCGGATCGTCTCGAACCAGCCGCAGTACAACATGATCTGGCGGGTGATCGAGTCCGAGGTCATCCCGCTCTGCGAGCAGGAGGGGGTCGGCCAGGTCGTTTTCTCGCCGATCGCACAGGGCGTGCTCACCGGAAAGTACCAGCCGGGCAGCGCACCGCCCCCAGGGTCACGGGCGACCGACCCGAGCGGGTCCGGCTTCATCCAGAACTTCCTCACCGAGGCGCTGCTGCTCCGGGTGCAGGAACTGCGGCCGCTGGCGGAGCAGGCGGGCCTGACCCTGGCCCAGCTCGCGGTGGCCTGGGTGCTGCAGAACCCGAACGTGTCCGCGGCGATCGTCGGCGCCAGCCAGCCGGAGCAGGTGCGGGAGAACGTGAAAGCGTCCGGCGTGCGGCTCGACCCCGATCTGATGCAGCGGATCGACGATGTGCTCGGACCGGAGATCCAGCGGGACCCGGCCCTCACGAAAAGCCCGCCCGCCGGGCGCTGAGCCGACCAGCCGGCCGCCGGGCGTACAGGTTGGCCCTGGCAGACCGGGGGCTGTGGCAGGCCGGACGCTCAGCTGTCGGGCGCGCTCAGCTTGGCGGGCGCTCAGCTTGGCGGGCGCTCAGCTTGGCGGGCGCAGGCCCATCGGGCCGTACTCGACCCTGCCCTCCTCGACCAGCGTCACCTGATCCACTCCGCCGTCAAGCAGCTCCCGCCAGTTCTCGCCGAGCCAGCTCTCCGCGTCCCCCTGGCTGCTGAACGTCTCCTTGGGCAGCCCCCGCGACGCCGTCACGGTGCCGTCTTCCTTCTCGAACTGCCAGCTCCAGGCCATGCCCCTACCGCCTCCTTGGTCCGCGGTAAGCGACAGTAGCCGACCGCGGCGACCGGCTGCCCGCCCGGCACGTCAGGGCTGCCCGCCCGGCACGTCAGGAAGGTCGGAATGCCGGGAATATGCCTGAACGCACCAAACTCCCGACATGATGATCTTGTGGTCATTTGCATTCACGGAGCGGAACAGCCAGAGTAGCGGCCGGGAAACTGTTAAGTTCTATTGCGCTAGCCCTGACTCTGGCGCGGTGGGAGCAGCACGCTGGCTCAGCCCCGGGACCAAGCGGGAACCAAGGTGGTGACGACATGGCACGCGTTGTCGTCGTTGGTGATCTCATGACCGATACGGTCGCTCACGCCGCTCTTCCCCTCGCGAAGGGCAGCGATACCCCGGCCACGGTGAGCATGCACGGCGGCGGCTCAGGCGCGAACATCGCAGCCTGGCTGGCCGTGGACGGCTCTGAGGTGGCTTTCGTCGGGCGGCGCGGCGCAGACATCGCGGGCCGGAACCGGGACATGGAACTCATGGGCTACGGCGTCGATGCCAGGCTCGTGATGGACCCCGAGCGGCCCACCGGGACGTGTGTCGTGATGGTCACCCACCGTGGCGACCACACCATGCTGTCCGACCCAGGCGCGAATGCCGCGCTGTCCCCCGATGACCTGCCCAAGGATCTGTTCTCGCCCGGCACGCACCTGCACATGTCCGGGTACACGCTGCTGAACGAAGGCTCACGTCCCGCTGCGCTGGCCGCATTCGAACTGGCGAGCCGGGCGGGCATGACCGTCTCAATCGACGGCGCCTCGGCCGCCCCGCTGGAGCGGATCGGAGCCGAGCCCTTCCTGGATCTGACCAACGGCGTCACGCTGCTCCTGGTCAACGCGAGCCAGGCCGCGGTGCTCACCGGCCGGGACGATCCCGAGCGGGCCGCCAGGGTGCTGACCACCTGGTACCCCCAGGTCGTGGTCAAGCTCGGTCCCGGCGGCGCACTGCACGCGAACGGGCGCCCCGATCCGGTGCGGGTCCCGGCTCAGCCGGTCGAACGTTTCCTTGACGGCACGGGCGGCGGAGATGCGTTCTGCGCCGGTTTTCTTCCGTCCTGGCTGGACAAGAAGCCGCCACTCGAGGCGCTGACCAGCGGCTGCAGGCTGGCCTCACGGGCACTAAGCTTGGTCGGTGCCCGACCAATCCTCTGACCGTCCGCGCCGGGCATCCTTCCTCGACGAGCTTTTCTCACTCGAAGGCCTGGTGGCGCTGGTCACCGGGGGGAGTTCTGGTATCGGCCGCGGGATCGCGCGGGCGCTGGCCCTGGCCGGGGCGCGTGTCCTCATCATGGCGCGCAACGCGCCGCCGCTGGATGACACGGTGAGTGAACTGCGGGCGGCCGGCGGCGAGGTAGCGCGGGTGTGCGCGGATCTCGGGGACCGGGCCGCGACGCAGCGGGGCGCGGAACAGGCCGTGGCCGTGTTCGGCGAACCCGACATCCTGCTGAACGCGGCCGGCCTAAATTTGCGTCCGCCGCTGGGCAATTTGGGCATCGCCGAATGGGACCGGCTCATGGCGGTCAATCTGACCGCGCCGTTCCTGCTCGGGCAGCGGTTCGGGCCCGCCATGGCCGGACGCGGCTGGGGCCGGATCATCAATATCGTGTCGCAGCAGGCGATCAGGGCGTTCGGCAACAGCGGCGGGTACGGCGCGGCCAAGGGTGGCCTGGCCGCGCTGACCAGGTCGCAGTCGGAGGCCTGGGCGCCGGCCGGCGTCTGCTGCAACGCCCTCGGGCCGGGATTCGTGGCCACCCCGCTCACCGCCGAGGTGGCCAGCGACCCAGTGCGGTCCGCCGCGCTGGCCGCCCGGACGATGGTCGGCCGCAACGGCGAACCGCAGGACTTCGCGGGCGCGGCCGTGTTCCTCGCCAGCCGGGCCAGTGACTACGTGACCGGCCAGGTCGTCTTCGTAGACGGCGGCTTCTCCGCCACCTGACCCGGCCCCCCGGCCCGTCGCCCGCTTATCAGTGAACTTTTAACGGTTATCCACAGGTTCGCGGGAGCGGGACAGCGCCACGCGGGGTGCCTTCGATGTCCTTCGGGGTCGCAGACGGCACAATGTTGGTCATGGCCCGACGCACCACGACAACCCCGCCTCCCGAGGACTTCGAGGAGAACATCGTCGACATCGATGTCGCCGAGGAGATGCGGGGCAGCTACCTCGAGTACGCCTACTCAGTCATCTACCAGCGCGCGCTGCCGGACGCCCGGGACGGCCTGAAGCCGGTCCAGCGCCGGATCCTGTACCAGATGAACGAGATGGGCCTGCGGCCCGACCGCGGCCACGTCAAGTGCGCGCGGGTGGTCGGCGAGGTCATGGGGCGCCTGCACCCGCACGGCGACAGCGCGATCTACGACGCGCTGGTCCGGCTGGCGCAGCCGTGGGCCATGCGGCTTCCGCTCGTCGACGGGCACGGGAACTTCGGCTCCAGCGACGACGACCCGGCAGCGATGCGGTACACCGAGGCGCGGCTGACCGCGGCCGCGATGGAGATGGTGGCCTCCATCCACGAGGACACCGTCAACTTCCAGCCGAACTACGACGGCACGGAGACGCAGCCCGAGGTTCTTCCGGCCGGACTGCCGAACCTGCTGGTCAATGGCGCCGCCGGGATCGCGGTGGGGATGGCCACCAACATGGCCCCGCACAACCTCGGCGAGGTGATCGCGGCGGCCCGGCACCTGATCGCCCATCCCGATGCCAGCCTGGATGAGCTGATGCGCTTCGTCCCCGGCCCGGACCTGCCGACCGGCGGGAAGATCGTCGGCCTGGACGGGATCAGGGAGGCCTACGAGACCGGGCGCGGCATCTTCCGGACCCGCGCGGTGGCGAGAATCGAGCAGATCACGCCCCGGCGGACCGGGATCGTGGTCACCGAGCTGCCGTACGGCGTGGGCCCGGAAAAGGTCATCGCCAGGATCAAGGACCTGGTCCAGGCCAAGAAGCTGGCGGGGATCGCTGACCTGAAGGATCTCACCGACCGGCACCGCGGCCTGCACCTGGTGATCGAGGTCCGCAACGGGTTCCACCCTGACGCGCTGCTCGATGAGCTGTACCGGCTGACGCCGATGGAGGAGACGTTCGGCATCAACAACGTCGCCCTGGTCGTCGGGCAGCCCAGGGTGCTCGGCCTGCGGGAGCTGCTGCGGATCTACGTCGAGCACCGCCTGGACGTGGTGCGGCGGCGCACCGAGTTCCGGCGGCGCAAGCGCGCGGAACGGCTGCACCTGATCGACGGCCTGGTCATCGCGCTGCTCAACATCGACGAGGTCATCCAGGTCATCCGGGCCAGCGACGACGCCGCCCAGGCCAAAGAGCGCCTCATGTCGGTCTTCGACCTGTCGGAGATCCAGGCCCAGTACATCCTGGACACGCCGCTGCGCAGGCTGACCCGCTACGACCGTCTTGAGCTGGAGCGCGAGCGGGAAACACTGCAGCGCGAGATCGCCGAGCTGACGGCGATCCTGGACTCGGAGGCCAGGCTGCGCGAGGTCGTCTCCGCCGAGCTGGCGAGCGTCGCCGAGCGGTTCGGCACACCGCGCCGGACGGTCCTGCTGGAAGGCAGCGGCGCGGCGCGGACAGCCGCGGTCCCGCTGGAGGTGGCGGACGACCCATGCCTGGTGCTGCTCTCCTCGGCGGGGTTGCTCGCGAGAACGGCCACCAGCATCAACGAACAGAACCAGCCCGGTACCCGGTCAGCCGAATCTGACGTGGCCGGTTCCGCCACCGCCACGGCAGGCCCCCGTGCCGCGCATGATGTGATCGTCTCGTCGGTGCCAGCCACGGCTCGCGGCACCGTCGCCGTGGTGACCTCGATCGGCCGCCTGATCAGGCTCGGCGTGCTGGAGATCCCGGCCCTGCCGCCGAGCGCCCACTCCCCCGCGCTCGCCGGCGGCGCGCCAGTCAGCGAGTTCGTCGGCCTGGAGGCCGGCGAGACAGTGGTCGGGCTGGCCGCACCGGACGCGGCGGCGGCTGGCCTCGCGCTGGGCACGGCCTCCGGGATCGTCAAGCGGGTCGCACCCGACTACCCGCAGAACGCCGCCGACTTCGAGGTGATCTCGCTCAAGGACGGCGACCGGGTGGTTGGCGCCGTCCAGCTGGCCAGCGAGGATCAGGACCTCGTGTTCATCACGAGCGACGGCCAGCTCCTCAGGTTCGGCGCGGCGACGGTACGCCCGCAGGGCCGGGCGGCGGGTGGCATGGCGGGGATCCGGCTGGCCGCTGGGGCCTCGGTGATCTGGTTCGGCGCGGTGACCCCCGATGGTAACGGCGCGGTGACCCCTGATAGTGCTGGCTCGGGGGCCGTCGTGGTCACGGCCGCGGGCAGTTCAGGAGCGCTGCCGGGGACGGCAGCGGCCACGGTGAAGGTCACCCCGTATGCCGAGTACCCAGCCAAGGGACGGGCCACTGGCGGCGTCCGCTGCCACCGGTTCCTCAAGGGAGAGGACACGCTGGTGCTGGCCTGGGCCGGTCCGGCCCCAGCACGCGGTGCGACCGACGCCGGGGTGCCGGTGGACCTGCCGCCCGCCGAAGGCCGCAGGGACGGGTCCGGGGAACGGGTGCGGCAGCCGCTCGGCGCCGTCGGCGGACTGGCGCCAGCCTGATCGCCCAGGGCGTGTCCCGCAGATCTTCAGCGGCGCGGATCGGCGCCCAGACGACGACCGGCGGCGTTGTCTGGGAGCCGATAGCTCCGCTATCGGCTCCTCCTCCGCCTTGCCGGACCGCCGCCTGGATCACCGCCCGCACTCGCCAAGATCTACGGGACGCGCCCTACTCGCTGCGCCCGTAGTCGTCGTCCAGCCGCACGATGTCGTCCTCGCCGAAGTAGTCGCCGTGCTGCACTTCGACGAAGACCAGCGGATCTTGGCCGGTGTTGTGGACCCGATGCGCCACCCCGACGGGAACATCGACGGCCTCACCCGCCCGGACCGTGATCACCTGGCCGTCGAGGGTGACGGCGCCCTCGCCGGCCACCACGAACCAGTGCTCCGACCGGCGGGAATGCCGCTGACAGCTGAGCCGGTGACCGGGCGACACGGTGATCGTCTTGACCTTGTACCCGGAGCCGTCGGACAGCACAGCGTAGGAACCCCACGGACGCACGTCATCGTCGATCATCTCCACATCATCCCAGCCTGGCTGCTGGCCCGCAGCGGGGCCGCTCAGACAACCCGCCGTCCCGCGACCACGGCCAGCGTGGTGAGCAGCCCACGCGGGCCCGCGTGGGGTGGATCGCCGAACTGCCACGACCGGGCGATGGTGATGCCCCTGGCCCCCGGGTCAAATACGCTTCCGCGGAAACAGCCGCCCCGCGCGAGGGCCGCCAGATCCTCGTCGTCCTCCGTTAAAGCGGCGGCGTAGGCCGCCGTATCCAGCAGGGCCGCCGCGCACCGCGCGGCCCGGACGGGGGCGCCATCGGCACGGGCCAGCCTCCAGGCTGCCTGGGCGTGCAGGAACTCTGCCACGAGAATCTGTTTCGTCACGGGCAGTATCGTACTCGTCACTCAACGTGAGGAACACCCGGCATACGTAGGCGTTTCCCTGGCCCGGCATGACCCGAAGCGCGACGTTTGTCGGCGATTCCCACGGGATGCCGGAAACCGCGAGCGGATGGTCACGCTCCGGCGCCCGCGACCGCTCACATCCAGCTGAGTCCACCGATCAATGGCGACGTCACGAAGGGAGACGTCGAGTTCCAGCGGCCGCGGGTGCGACCGCCGGGGCTGGTGGTAATGGCATCCCACGCCTACGATAGATGAGCG
>DAIRVB010000002.1:0-20095 GCA_036803065.1 Streptosporangiaceae bacterium | reverse complement strand
CGAGCTGAGGGTCGAGGACGGAGAGGTGGTCCTCGTGGACCTCGGCTCCACCAATGGCACCTTCGTTAACGGACAGCCGGTCCGGCGGGTGTCGCTGAATGACGGCACACAAGTAACACTTGGGCGGACGACCCTGGTGTTCCGCAGAGACGGCATCTATTGATACCCAGCAGGGATAAGACTGATCAAACAACCAGCACCGGCCACGGCCACCCCGAGGACACATGACCCGATGAACGCGCTCACTCTCACCCTCGTCAGGCTCGTCTTCCTCGCGGTCCTGTGGTTGTTCGTTATCGCGGCGGTGGGCGTGGTACGCACGGACCTGTTCGGCCCTTCCACGTCCGCGCGTAAGCAGCGGCGGCAGCCGCGATCCCGCCCCGTCAAGCCACCCAGATCCCAGCGGGCCGGACGCGGTGAGCCACAGCGCCTGCTCGTCACGGCCGGCGCCCTGGCCGGCACCAGCCTCGGGCTTACTGAGCAGCAAATCACCATCGGTCGGGCGAATGATGCCACGCTCGTGCTCAACGATGACTACGCTTCGAGCCGACATGCCCGGCTATTTCCTCAGGACGGTCAGTGGATCGTTGAGGACCTCGGGTCCACCAACGGCACGTACCTTGACCGCCAGAAGGTAACGCAGCCGACACCGGTGCCGGCAGGCGTGCCGATCCGCATCGGCAAGACCGTTCTGGAATTGCGCAGATGACACTTGCACTGCGGTACGCAATCCGCTCAGACGTCGGTCTCCTCAGGGAGGGGAACGAGGACGCGGCGTATGCAGGCCCGCGCCTACTGGCCGTCGCTGATGGCATGGGTGGCCACGCCGCCGGCGAGGTCGCTAGCGCCGCCACCATCTCTGCCATCGCCGGGCTCGATGATGACGTGCCTGGCAACGACCTTCTCGACGCGCTCGCTGACGCGGTCACCGACGCCAACCACGCGCTGCACGACATGGTCGTCGCCGATCCCGCGATCGAGGGCATGGGCACCACCCTGACCGCCATGCTCTGGTCCGGGTCTCGGATGGCCCTCGTCCACATCGGCGACTCGCGGGCCTACCTGCTCAGAGGCCGCGAGTTCCACCAGATCACGCACGACCACACGTCAGTCCAGACGCTGGTCGACGAGGGCCGGATCAGCCCCGACGACGTCCCCACCCACCCGCAGCGCTCGATGCTGCTACGGGCCCTGGATGGCCGGGCGGACGTCGAACCGGACCTGTCGCTGCGCGAGGTCACGGCCGGCGACAGGTACCTGCTCTGCTCCGACGGCCTGTCCGGGGTGGTCAGCGAGGAGACGCTGCACCAGACCCTGGTCACCATCGCAGACCTCGACGACGTCGTGCTGCAGCTCATCGAGCTGGCCATCAGGGGTGGCGGCCCGGACAACATCACCTGCATCGTCGCGGACGTCGTGGACAGCGCCACCGGGCCGCTGCCGCCGAGTGACGTGTCGGTCATGGTCGGCGCGGCCTCCAATGGCACCGGCCGGCTCCCGCTGCGCTCCGACAGCCCAGCCGGGCGGGCCCACCTGCTCACCCAGACCGCGCCGCAGGCCGCCATAGCGGTTGCGATCGCCCATGACGACCAGGTCCCGCGCAAGCCGAGCGCCCACGCGGAGGACCCGGTGCGCCGCCGCCGGTGGCCACTGGTCACCTCGGCCCTCGCTGTCCTGGTCATCCTGGTTATCGGCGGGGCGTACGCGGGATGGCGCTACACGCAGGACCAGTACTACGTGGGCACCGACAGCGGAAAGGTCGTGATCTACCGCGGCATCACGCCGAAAGTCGCCTGGGTGAGCCTGTCCAAGGTGTACCAGAACACCAGCATTCCGCTGGCCATGCTGCCGACCACCGACGTTCAGTCGATCCGCTCGACGATCCCGGCCAGCGGGCTGGCCGACGCGCAGCGGATCCTGGGCAACATCCGCAGTGACTACCAGCGCTGCCAGAATGCCTACAAGAAACTGCAGGCCTGGGAAAAGCTCCCGGTCAAGACGGTGAAGGGCAAGGTCGTCCCGAAGCCGCCCATGCCCACCATCCCGCCGGACTGCCCAGCGCCGCCAGCCAGCGTGCTCAGCGGGGGATCTTCGTGAGCGCCGTCACGACTCCTCCTGGCGAGCCGCTGGGCGCTGCCCCCTCCACCGCCCCCGTGGCCCTGCCGGGCGCGGTGGCCCTGCCGCGCCGCAGGCGCCGGACCGAGCTCACCATGCTCGTCTTCGCGGTAGCCGTGGTCATGCTCGCCTACGCCAGCGCCGGCCTCGGGCTGAACGGCAAGGTGCCGTCGGGGACATTCGAGTACGGCCTGTCGTTCGCGGTCCTGGTGGGCGCGGCCCACCTGGCCGTCCGGCGCCTGGCACCGTGGTCGGACCCGCTGATGCTGCCGCTCGCCGCCCTGCTCAACGGCCTCGGCATCGTGATGATCTACCGGTTGCAGGAATCAGGGCGGGCCGGGAACCCCGGGAACCAGATCTCCACGATGACCGCGTCGACCACCGCCCTCCAGGTGATGTGGAGCGCCGTCGGCATCGGGGCCTTCGTGGTCGTGCTGGCCCTCATCCGCCAGCCGCGGACGCTGCAGCGCTACACCTATACGCTGGGCGCGATCGGCTTGGTGCTGCTGGTCATCCCGGCGCTGCTGCCAGCGTCCATGAGCTCGATAAACGGCGCCAAGGTGTGGATCATCATAGGCGGCCTCGAGGTCCAGCCCGGCGAATTCGCGAAGCTGGCGCTGGCCGTCTTCTTCGCCGGCTACCTGGTCAGCAAGCGGGATGTGCTGGCGCTCGCCGGGCGGCGGGTGCTCGGCATTGACCTGCCCCGCGCACGCGACCTCGGCCCGGTGCTCATCGCATGGGGCGCCAGCCTCGTCGTCCTGGTCTTCGAGACCGACATCGGCACCTCCGCCCTGTTCTTCGGCCTGTTCGTGGTGATGCTGTACATCGCCACGCAGCGCACGTCCTGGCTGCTGATCGGCGTCCTGCTGTTCGCGTTCGGCTCCTACGTGGCCAGCAAGCTGTTCGGGCACGTCGGAGCGCGGTTCACCATCTGGCTGCACCCGTTCTCGGCGGCCAACGTGTTCTGCGACCCCGCGACCCAGGCCCACTGCGTGTCGTCGTACCAGCTGGTGCAGGGCCTGTACGGGATGGGCTTCGGCGGCGTCCTCGGCCGGGGTCTGGGCCAGGGCCAGCCTTACCTGACCCCGCTGGCTCAGAGCGACTTCATCATGACCGCGTTCGGCGAGGAACTCGGCGTCACGGGGCTGATGGCGATACTGCTGATCTACGGGCTGATCGTCCAGCGGGGGCTGCGCGCCGCGATCGCCGTGCGCGACCCGTTCTCCAAGCTGATGGCCGGCGGCCTCTCGTTCGTCCTCGCCCTCCAGGTGTTCGTAATTGTCGGCGGGGTAACCCGGCTGATCCCGCTGACCGGCATCACCACCCCGTTCTTGTCCCAGGGCGGTTCCTCGCTGGTCGCGAGCTGGATGCTGATCGCGCTGCTGATGCGGATCAGCGACACCGCGCGCAGGCCCGCCCCGCAGCCGATCCAGGACGAGGGGATGACGCAGGTGGTGAGAACCGGATGAACCGAGCCCTCCGCCGGATATCCCTGGCCAGCCTGGTGCTGTTCGTCCTCCTCCTGTTGAACGCCAACTACGTGCAGGCGTTCGAGGCGAACAGCATGACCAGCGATCCGGGCAACGGCCGCACGTTCTCCGAGCAGTTCCAGTACCAGCGCGGCGCCATCATCACCTCCGACAACAAGACGATCGCTGAGTCCCTTCCGGTCAAGGGCATCTACAAGTACAAGCGGTATTACCCTGCTGGGCCCGAGTACGCGCCGGTGACCGGATTCGACTCGATCTACAGCGAGACCGGCATCGAGCTGGCGGAGGACCGGCAGCTGTCCGGTTCGGACCCGGCGCTGGCGGTGCACAATCTGATCGACCTGATCACCGGGAAGCCCAGGAAAGGCGCCACGGTCCAGCTCACCATCAACTCGGTGGCGCAGAACGCGGCGTACTCAGCGCTTAAGGCGATGGGCCGGGAGGCTGGCGTGGTGGCGCTGAACCCGCAGTCCGGCGCGGTGCTCGCGCTGGCGTCCAACCCGACCTTCGATCCCAACCAGCTGGCCACGTTCGACGGCACGCAGCTCAACAAGGTCGACAAGGCGCTGATCGCGGACCCGCACCACCCCCTGATCGACAACGCCCTCAGCACCACGTTCCCGCCCGGATCCACCTTCAAGATCGTGACTGGCTCCACCGCGCTGTCCACCGGGAAGGTGGCAGATGCGAACACGCCGGTCTCAGCGCCGACCAAGCTCACCCTCCCGGACACCACCAATCAGCTGATCAACGACAGCGGTGCGGCATGCAACAACGGAAGCAACCCGAGCGGCAACGGCAAGGTGCCGCTCATCTACGCCTTCACCGTCTCCTGCAATACCGTGTTCGGCGCCCTCGGTGAACAGGTCGGCGGCGCCGCCCTCCGGGACCAGGCCAACAAGTTCGGCATGAACGACCCCAACCTGACGATCCCGCTGCCCGTCGCGCCGAGCAACTACCCGCCCGTGTCGGCCCCCAGCCTCACCGCTTACTCGGCGATCGGCCAGTACAGCGACACGGTGACGCCGCTGCAGGAGGCGATGTTCTCCGCCGCTGTGGCCAACAACGGCACCCTGATGAAGCCCTATCTGGTCCAGAAGATCACCGCACCGGACCTGACCCCGATCTTCGCGGCCACCCCGAACACGTTCAGCACCGCGCTGACCCCCGCCGCCGCGTCTCAGGTCAAGCAGATGATGATCAGCGTGGTGCAGTCCCCGGTGGGCACCGCGCACGCCACAGCGTTCCTGCCGAACATCGAGATCGCCGGGAAGACCGGGACGGCCCAGAACGGCGTCAATAACTCAGGCCTCGATGACGCGGTGTTCACCGGTTTCGCGCCGGCCAACAACCCGCAGATAGCTGTCGGCGTCGTGGTAAAGGGCGGTGGTTTCGGCGCTGACGCGGCCGCGCCCATCGCTGTCAAGATCATTGAGGCGTACCTGGCCTCCCTGGCGAAGCAATGAACGCCGGACCCGTGAGATCCGTGAAATGAGAGCGATGCGCAGCAGGCTAATGACCCACGCGACACGCCCTATGACGCAGGATGGTTGCTGACGTGCCAGACATGATTCAGTCCCGCCTCCTCGGCGGCCGTTACGAGCTCGACGGTGTCGTCGGGCGGGGCGGCATGGCCGAGGTGTACCGGGCGCGCGACATCCGCCTCGACCGCGTGGTCGCGGTCAAGACGCTGCGCGAGGACCTGGCCAGGGACGCGACGTTCCAGGCGCGGTTCCGCCGCGAGGCCCAGTCCGCCGCCTCACTCAACCACCCCTCGATCATCGCGGTATATGACACCGGCGAGGACATGGAAGGGCCGGAGAACGTCCCCTACATCGTGATGGAGTATGCGGACGGCCGGACCCTGCGCGACCTGCTCAGGGAGGACCGGCGGCTGCTGCCGGAACGGGCACTGGAGATCACCGACGGCGTGCTGCGGGCCCTCGACTACAGCCACCGGCACGGCATCGTGCACCGTGACATCAAGCCGGCCAACGTGATGCTGACCCGGTCGGCCGAGGTCAAGGTGATGGACTTCGGCATCGCCCGGGCAGTGAGCGACGCCCAGGCCACCATGACCCAGACCGCCCAGGTCATCGGGACCGCACAGTACCTGTCCCCCGAGCAGGCCCGGGGCGAGCGGGTGGACGCGCGCAGCGACCTGTACTCCACCGGCTGCCTGCTGTACGAACTGCTCACCGGGCGGCCCCCGTTCACCGGTGATTCGCCGGTGGCGATCGCCTACCAGCATGTCCGGGAGAATCCGGTCCCGCCGTCCCGGGTGGACCCGGAGATCCCGGCCTGGGCCGACTCGATCGTGCTGAAGGCGATGGCCAAGGACCCGGCGGACCGGTACCAGTCGGCGGCGGAGATGCGCACCGACATCCAGCGCGCCCTCTCTGGCGTGCCGGTCGCGGCGCCGCCGCAGAACGCTGAGATGTACCCGGGCACCCAGCGCCTCGGCCCCTCCTCGATGGACGGCCGGACCGGTGCGATCCCGCCGTACCAGTACGGGCCCCAGGACGGCGCGTACGCGGGCGGGAGCAGCGGCCGGAAGAAGACACTCTGGTGGGTCCTGGGCGGGATTCTCGCCCTCATCGTCGTGCTGGTCGTCTTCCTGGTGCTCAGCAGCGGGGGGAAGACCGACGCGGTGCCGTCGGTGGTCGGGATGACCCAGTCACAGGCCACCGCGGCGATCGTCAAGGCCGGGCTGCAGCCCAAGATCGTGTACCAGGCCTCATCGGCTTATCCCAAGGGCCAGGTGGCCAGCACGAACCCGCAGTTCGGCAATAAGGTCGCGCCCAACTCGGTGGTGACCCTCTACGTGTCAACGGGGGCGCAACTGGTCAAGGTCCCCGATGTGGTCGGCCAGCAGCAGGCCACTGCCCAGAACACCCTGGAGAACAAGAACTTCAGCGTGAACGTCGTGTCGGATCCGAACTCGACCAAAGCTAGCGGGACCGTTGTGAAGGAGTCGCCGCCTGCGCAAACGCTAGTGGCGCCGGGCAGCAAGGTCACGATCTTCGTGTCCGGCGGCGGTGTCCAGGTGTCCAACGTCGTCGGCGACCCGCAGGCGACCGCGCAGTCGATCCTGCGCGGGGAGGGATTCATCGTCAATGTGGTGCAGGCGGCCGGGCCGGCCAGCGCCACCCCGGGCAACGTCTTCCAGCAGCAGCCTGCCAATGGCACGGCGCCGAAGGGCTCAACGGTGACCATCTACGTGGCCCAGGCCCAGGCGTCGGCGACGCCGACGCCGAGCGCGACGCCGAGCGCGACACCGACACCGACACCGACACCCACGCCGACCGCTACGGCGACCGGTCCATGATTTCGCTGGATGGCCCCATGCAGAAGGGCCTGCGCCGCCCGGGGCTACCAGGCCAGCCCTCGCGAGCAAGTCGGGCATGGTGCCTAGAGCGTTACACTCGGGCCGAGTGTATGAAAGGCCCCAACCAGGAGAGCCACCGTGCCCAAGTCCCGCGTGAGAAGTAAGGCGGTCTATACCCCGCCGCCCAGACCGTCCAGGAGCAAGGTCAGCCCGCGCTGGCTGGTGCCCGCCATGCTGGGCTGCCTCGTGATCGGGCTGGCCTGGATCGCACTGTTCTACGTCACGCAGGGCAGCTTGCCTGTCTCGGCGCTGTCGGACTGGAACCTCGTCATCGGGTTCGTCTTCATCATCTCCGGGGTGGTTCTCTCCACCAAGTGGCGCTGATCAGCCCAGCGCGGACCCGGCGAGTGCGCTATTGCGCGACAGCACGGCGATGACCAGTACGGCCAGCACGGCCGCAGTGGCACCGATCTGTATCAGCATCCGCTGGTTCCGCGGCGCGTACGCGTAGGCCACGGCGATCAAGGTGCCCGCGATGAGACCGCCGACGTGAGCCTGCCAGGCGATGGCCGAACTGAACGCGAAGCTGATCATGAGGTTGAGGGCGATCAGGATCACGATTCCCCGGGTGTCCAGCCGCAGCCGCCTGGACACTACGAAATAGGCACCGAACAGGCCGAATATCGCACCTGAGGCACCCAGGGCTACTTCGCTCGCCGGGGCGAGCAGGTAGAAGAGCACCGAGCCGCCGAGCGCGCTCAGCAGATAGAGGGACAGGAAGCGCAGGTGGCCGAGCAGGCGCTCGAGCGCCGGGCCGACCAGGATCAGCGCCCACATGTTGAAGATGATGTGCGCCGGGCCGAGCCCGCCCAGCCCGGTCTCGTGAATGAACGCTGACGTGATGAGCCGGTACGCCTGCCCGTGCGCGACGCCGATGACCTGGTGGATCGCCCCATCATTCAGCCTGGCCACCATAGCCAGGTAGTCAACAGTCCGCGGGTACACCCATTCAGCCAGGTAGAGGAGCACGTTGAGGCCGACGAGGACCCAGCTGACCGTTGCGCCCGCGACCATGCGGCCGCCGAATACAGCAGCCGGCTGGCGAACGTCCTTGTTCCCCTCCCGGATGCACTCCACGCACTGCTGGCCCACCGGGGCCGAGCGGAGGCAGTCCGGGCAGGCGGGACGGCCGCATCGCACGCACGACAAGTACGTTTCCCGGCCCGGATGCCGGTAGCAGGTCGGCGGGCCCGTACCGGCATCGGCGCCCGGCGCCGCGGGCTCATCCACCGCTCAGCCTGCGAATCCCGCAGCGCCGTCGGAGCCCTCGATCTCGACGGATTCGAGGACGACGTCCTTGGCCGGGCGGTCCCTGCCGTCCGTGGCCATGCTGCCGATCCTGTCCACCACGTCGGTGCCCTCGATTACCTCGCCGAAGATGGTGTGCTTGCCAGTCAGCCAGGGGGTGGGGGCGGTGGTGACGAAGAACTGGGAGCCGTTGGTGCCCGGCCCGGCGTTAGCCATGGCCAGCAGGTAGGGCCGGTTGAACGAGAGGTCCGGATGGAATTCGTCACCGAACTGGTAGCCCGGGCCGCCGGTCCCGGTGCCGAGCGGATCCCCGCCCTGAATCATGAAGTTCGGGATCACCCGGTGGAAGACCGTCCCGTCATAGAGCCTGGCCGTGCTGGCCTTCCTGGTGCGCGGATCTTTCCACTCGCGCTTACCCTCGGCCAGTTCGACGAAATTCCGGACGGTCTTCGGTGCGTGATCCGGGAACAGCCGGATCACTATCGGTCCCTCGTTGGTCCGCAGTGTCGCGGTGAGCGTTTTAGTCATGGCTGGCATCCTCGCATGAACCGTCGGGCCAATGGCGATCCTCCGCCCGCAGTTCCAGCCCTGACACTATCCTCGCACGTCCGGATGAATGCGACGAAGCGGCGAACAAATGGTTGAGCGCCGCCGACCGGGGAAGTGACACCGGCGGGAGCATACTTGGGAGGTTCATCGTGTCCCTTAGAAGCAGGAAGCAGGACGCTAAGGCCGCGGCCCGAGCTGGGGCCAAGAGTGCCCGGCGGCAGGCCCAGGCCGGAGCGAAGAGTGCCCGGCGGCAGGCTCAACGGGCCGCTACGCAGGCGACCCCGCTCGCCAAGAGCGCGCGTGAGACGGCGCAGCAGAGCGTGCACGACGCCAGGGTGTGGGCTGCTCCGCGCGTTGAGCGCTCTGGGCACGCCGTGGCGGAGCGGATCGCGCCGAAGCTCTCGGACATGCTGGTGGCCACCGCGCGCCGACTCGAGCCCGCCCCGCCGACCCGCCGTCGCCGCTGGCCGAAGGCCCTGGCCGGGATGGTCATGCTTGGCGTCGGCACCGCAGTCGCGGCCGTGCTGCGCAGCCGCCGGGGACCGGCATTCTCCGCCAAGCCGCATGACTCAGGTCGGCCCATGATGGCGGCCACGGGACCAGCTGACAGCCCCCCGGACACTGACTCGGAGACCGCTGACGTCAACGGGCAGGTGCGCACGCCGTAGGGCGGCCCGGCCTGGCGACGGGCCCGGGCTCCGCCCCGGGGCCCAGCCCTTCACCCGGGCTCAGGCTCCGATCTGCAGGCCGCCCGCCTGCAAGGAGCCCGCGGTGGTGTAGGGCTGGTCAGTTACCACCTTTGTCATCGGAACGGGCACCGCCCGGGTTACCGGCGCCAGGAGCTGCAGGATGGTGGCTAGCGGGCTGTTCGGCGTGATGGTCACCGGGATGCCGAGCAGGTCACCTGACAGTTTGGTCGCGTAAAGGACCACGGGCCCTCCGAAGTGCATCGACGAGCTCCGTGTCACGGCGGTACCCTCGCCCTCGCTGACGGTCAGGGCGATGTTGCCGGTAAGGGTGAGCGAGCTCATGGTGAACTTCATCATCGTCACGGTCCCGCTGGCCGTCGCCACCTGCGCGACCCCGTCGTAGGACAGGCCTTCGAGGAGCGCTGAGTCGGCCGTCAGGCTGGACTGGGCGGCCGCTGCGAGCTGCCCAGGTGCCGCGGCCTTCGGCTGGGCCGTGGCGCTGGCGCCCGGCGACGCGGTGGGCTGGGGCGAGCCGCTGGCGGCCGGATCCGGCGTGCCGGTCACCGTGGGGCTGGGGCTGGGCTGCACGGTTGTCGGCTGCACGGTTGTCGGCTGCACGATGGGAGTCGGCGTGGCCGGGGCGGCCGGTGACGGCGTGGGCGACGGAGCAGGGCAGATGAACGGGATCGGGATGATGCAGACCAACTGCGACGACGCGGGCCGCATCGAACTGCCCAGGGAGCCCGGAAGCACCAGCCCGGACAGGACGAGCGGCGTGATCGCCAGGGCCATGAGCCGATCGCCACTCCGGCGATGGTCGCCCGGTGCGGTGCGGCCGCCCGCCTGGTCCCGGAGCACGATGCCCAGGCCGTCCGATGGGCCGTCGTGGCGCGGTCGCCGATGCCGCCGGGCGGCCGGCTCCCGTCCCGCGACCGGCGCCCAGGCGAAGCTCAGCGATCCGCCAGTCACGCCGAGCAGCATGCCGGCGAAGAACCCGCCCAGATTCGTCGCGACGAAGGACACGACGGCGAGGAGCACTCCGGCGATCGCATAGAAGACCCGCTGCGACGGGTGAAACCAGATCAGCAGCCCGCACGCCACGAGCAGGCCACCGATCAGTACGCCGAAGACGCCGCCGATCCCGATGTAGATGATGACCTTCACCGAGGTATGCGCCAGCACGCTGAGCAGCGGGATGGCGAGCATCTCCAGGCCGGCGAGAAGTAGCAGCAGGCCACCCCAGAACGGGCGGCTGCGCCGCCATATCCGGAAAGCCAGCCGCCTGCTGGCGGGAGCGAGGCTCAGCGACAGAGGCTCCACCGGGTCCTGCCCGGCGGAGCCCTGGCCGCCCTCGGAAGCGATCATCAGTAGCAGGCTTTTCCAAAGGTCAGGCTGAAGCCCGGCAGTGTGAACGTGCCCGCAGTGGTCAGCCACGTGTTTTGCCGCAGGTTGTCAATCGTGACTGAGTCCGCCTGCTCGCCGAAACCGCCAGCCTGGCCGGTGACGCCCGGGTCTTCTGTCAGCGTGCCCGCGTCCTGCCCGATGGCGATGTTGTGGAACGTCGCGTTGCCGGACTGCTGGTCCGCGTCCACGATGAGGTTGCTCGCCGACACCGGAGTGCCTCCCCCGCCCGCGGTAATCCTGAGCGTGATGGGACCCACCGCGACGCTCTGGCACAGGTTGGCGAGAGTCGCGCTCCGGATCCCGGAGATCGCCACCGGGTGCGTGGCGTTGCCGCCCGTCACCTGACCGCCGAACTGCTCGAATCCGGTTCCATTCAGCTGGCTGGAACTGATCTCGAAGGCGCTTCCCGATACGGAGATGTTGGTGGCGAGCGCGCCTTCCGCGGTCAGTCCGATCAAGACGCCCGCTACGGCGAGGGCTGGGACGAAGAGGACGGCGAACCGCCGCCAGCGGACTTTGCCAAGCTGCGGCCGCGCGGGACGATCTGGTGTGCTGTTCTCGGACGAGGCCATGACGGCTCCTGCCACTGTTCTCCGTGGTGCAGGCAAGCTCTACGAGATTTATGTACCGGCACCGTTGACGGGGGCAACGACTGCTCCGGGTGACATGGGCCGCATCAGAGCAATCGGGTGGAAGTTACCGCTAAGTAGGTATGAGGGTCAAGTACTCGCGAGTAACAAATCTGGCCCCGCTGGTGACACGGTTTCTCTCGCGCTGCGTTTCCGGACGCCAGGAAGGGCCGGCGGCATCATGCACAATACCTGTGTGCTTCTGCAGGAGCTGGTGCGAACGTCAGACGCGGTGGCCGCGGCGCCTGGACGCCGCGCCAAAGTCGATGGCATCGCGGCGCTGCTGCGCCGGGCGAGTCCCGCCGAGATCCCGGTTGCGGTGGCATTCCTGGCCGGCGAACTGCGCCAGCGCCAGATCGGGGTGGGCTATGCGGCCCTTGGTGACCTGCTGCGCGCCGACCTGACCGCCACCCAGTCCGTGGCCGCCGGGGATGGCGGCCCCGCGGCAACCGCCACGGAGCCGCCGCTCACCCTGGCCGAGACCGACGCGGCATTCGCGGTCGTCGGCAGCACCACCGGGCACGGCTCACAGGCGGACCGGCGGCGGCTCCTGGCGGAACTCTTCGAGCGTGCCACGCCGGGCGAGCGGTCGTTCCTGGTCCGGCTGCTCGCTGGTGACCTGCGGCAGGGTGCGCTCGAAGGCCTGATGGTGGAGGCGGTGGCCAGTGCGGCCGGAGTACCCACCGAGGAGGTCCGCCGGGCGTACTTGCTCGGCGGATCCCTTCCCGCGGTGGCCGTGGCCGCGCTGGCCAGTTCAGGCCCGGCGGCGGCCATTGCGGCGCTGCGCTCCGTTAGCCTGCAGGTGGGCAGGCCGCTGCGGCCGATGCTGGCCGCATCGGCGCCCAGCATTGCCGCCGCGTTCGAGCGGCTCTCACCTGCGGCGGCCGAGTGGAAGATCGACGGGATCCGGATCCAGGTTCACCGGCAGGATGACGAGGTCAGCGTATTCACGCGCACGCTCGACGACATCACTCTGCGGGTCCCCGAGGTCACCGACGCGGTGCTGGCCCTCGGCGTGCGCTCCCTGGTGCTTGACGGGGAAGTAATCGCGCTGCGCGAAGGCGGCCGCCCGCAGCCGTTCCAGGTCACCGCCGGCCGGGTCGGCAGCCAGCTCGATGTGCACCGCCTGCGCGCGGACGTGCCGCTCACGCCCTTCTTTTTCGACCTCCTGCATCTGGACGGCAGGGACTTGATCGACGTCCCGGCTAGCGAGCGCAACTCCCTGATGGCGACTGTCGTGGGAGCGGGTCTGCTCGTCCCCCGCATGGTGACCGGGGATGTCGCGGCGGCAGAGGCATTCTTCGGCGACGCGGTCGCTGCCGGGCACGAAGGCGTGGTCGTGAAGTCCCTCGACGCGCCGTACACGGCCGGCCGGCGAGGTGGCGAGTGGATCAAGGTCAAGCCGCGGCACACGCTGGACCTGGTCGTGCTCGCGGCCGAGTGGGGGCATGGGCGGCGCCGCGGATGGCTGTCCAACCTGCACCTAGGGGCCCGGGATCCCGCCACAGGCGACCTGGTCATGCTGGGAAAGACCTTCAAAGGGCTGACCGACCAGGTGCTCGGCTGGCAGACGGAGAGACTGCTGGAACTCGCCGATTCCGCCGAGGCACGCCCCGCGGGTGATCTGCGGGACGCGCACGGGGTGCTGCGGGTGCGCCCCGAACTGGTCGTGGAGATCGCCTTCGACGGCGTGCAGGCCAGCTCTCGCTACCCAGGCGGCCTTGCCCTCCGGTTTGCCCGGGTGGTCAGGTACCGCCCGGACAAGGATGCCGCCGACGCGGACAGCATCGATGCCGTCCGCGCCCTGTGGACCGGCGCGGCGGAAAGCGATCGCCCCTGATACGGTCGCCTGACGCGTCACGCCTGATAGTGGCGCAGGATCGCGGGACCGTCGCCGTCATCCGCTCCGCCTAGATGGGCCAGCAAGGCCCCGGCGAGGATCCGTGAGTCGTCGAACATGACCAGCCCGGCCAGGTCACCCGCCGCGTACCAGCCGAACGGATGCGCTGGCTCGGTGACTGGCTGGGCGGTGCGAGCCTGGGCCAGGTACAGATGGTCCACATGGATATGCGGCTGGGCGAGATGATTGTCCGCCGGGACTGGATGCTCGACAATCCACCAGGGCGGCGCGACCAGGACGGGCGCGAAGCCGTCGGGCAGCGCCGCGGCGAGGGGATCCACCAGCCGCACCGACAGGCCTGACTCCTCGGCTACCTCGCGAAGCGCGGCCTCAGCCTGCGATTCGTAGGCCTCGACATGGCCGCCCGGCGGCATCATCCGGCCGAAGCGCGGATGCTTGATGAGCCCGACCCGCCACCCGTCTGGCCGGCGGGAGAAGACATAGACACTCGAGGTCGCGTGCTTCACAGTCACCGCCTCATCGTGCCGCACACGGCCGCCGCGGGCGGCCACGGGCCCTTCACCTGCAGGATCCCTGGCTCGCTCAGCGCGAAATGATAGGCGCCCTGCAGGGACCGCCGAACTCCGCCATGCCTACTTGATCTCACGGGCCCACCTGGCCCGCTCCGGCCAGCCGGTCCCGGAGCCCGCAGTTCGGTAAGGAGAACAGTGTGAGAATCACCCGTCCGCTTATCGGCACCGCCATTGGCGCCGGTGTCCTCGGCACGAGCCTGGGCCTCGGGCTGACCATGGCCAGCGCGTCCACAGGCTCGGCGGCCACGGTGGGGATATCTCACTCGACGGCCTCGACGACGTCCGTGTCCGCGACGGCGTCGCCGAAGCCGGCGTCGTCGAAGCCGTCCGGCTCGTCAACGGCGCACAAGTGCACCCACATGTCCGGCGGGAGCCGGCCTTCTGGGAGTTCTTCGTCCGGCGGCAGCCAGCCCTCGGGCAGCAGCACGCCCGGCAGCTAGGTGTCGATCCTCGCGTGGGCGGGCCCTGCGGGGCCCGCCCGGGAGGTGACCGTGCCGGGCCGTCGTCGGTTAGCGTGGTCGGGCCCGCGCCGCCCGCCGCGTGCGGGCATGTTCCGCCCACCTAGCCCACTCCGGGGACCCCTATGGCACCAGGCGAACTCGCCGATCTTCCCTACGCCGCCGTGCTGACGCCGCACTCGGGAGGGCTGGCCGCGCACGGACAGTACGACACGGTCCGGTTCAGCGAGCTCACCTTCGACGAGCCAAGTGCCGCGAACGCGAAATTCCTTGAATGCGCCTTCACCCAGGTGTCATTCCAGGGAGGGCAGCTCAGGCGCAGCCGGTTCAGCGACGTCTGGCTCCGTGACGTCCGGCTGACAGGTATCGACCTGGCCGAGACGAGCTGGCTGGATGCGACGATCATCGGAGGTGTGGTCGCGGGCGTCTCCGCGTTCGGGGCCCAGCTGCGCCGGGTTGCCTTTCACGGATGCAAGCTCGACTCGGTGAACTTCCGGGGCGCACTGCTGACCGAGGTCAGCTTCCACGAATGCCTGCTGCGGCACGTGGACTTCTCAGGCGCGAAGCTCACCAGGACGGTGTTCACGGAGTCGCGGCTGAATGAGTCCGACTTCACCGGGGTCACACTGGACCAGGTGGATCTGCGCGGCGCGGAACTCGGCATCACCATCGGCCCCGACTCGCTGCGCGGGGCCATCATCACGACTGCCCAGCTCGTCGACATCGCCCCGCTCATCGCCGAGAACCTGGGCATCGCCGTCGACCCGCCATGATCGCGCTTGATGAGGGGCCAGCCGTCACTGCTCAACCACGATCTTGGGAAGGTCGGGCTGACCGCTGGCGGTAGGCCATGGTGTCGTATTTTGAGAATATGCAGGTCGAGCCGTTTACTATCGCCGTCCACGATGCCGTCCTCGACGATCTGGGCGAGCGCATCAGGCGCAGCCGCTGGCCGTGCCATCTCGCCGGGACCGGCTGGGACGGCGGCATGGATGTCGGCTACCTGCGTGACCTGCTCGCCACCTGGGCCGGCGATTTCGACTGGCGGGCACGGGAGCGGGCGCTCAACACGTTCGCGCACTTCCGCGCCCGCGTGGACGGATTGTGGGTCCATTTCATCCACGAGCGCGGCAACGGCCCTGACCCGCTGCCGATCGTGCTCACGCACGGCTGGCCGAGTTCGTTCACCGAGCACCTGGACCTGATCCCGCTGCTCACCGACCCGGCAGCGCACGGCGGCCGGGCCGAGGACGCTTTCGACGTCGTGGTGACATCCCTGCCCGGATACGGATTCTCTGACCAGCCGGCCGCGCCGGGAATGATCAACACCACGATCGCCGACCTGTGGTGCCGGCTGATGCGTGACGGCCTCGGCTACCCGCGGTTCGGAGCACATGGCAGCGACATCGGCGCCGGCGTGACCAGCCGCCTGGGCCTGCGCCATCCTGGGCCAGTGGTAGGCATCCACCTGAGCGCCATGAGCCTGGCCACGCCGCCGCAGCCGTGGTCGGAGGCGGAACGGGAATACCTGGCCGCGGTCGAGCGGTGGGACCGGGCGGAGGGCGCCTACTCCGAGATCCAGGCCACCAAGCCGCAGACGGTCGCCTGCGGGCTCAACGACTCCCCGGCCGGCCTCGCGGCATGGATCATCGAGAAGTTCCGTGCCTGGAGTGACTGCGGGGGCGACGTGGAGTCCCGGTTCACCCGGGAGCAGTTGCTCACCAACCTGACCATCTACTGGGCCACCCAGACGATCGGCTCATCAGTCCGGCTGTACTACGAGCACCGGCACCGGGGCAGCGCGTTGCGGCCGGGCGACCAGATTGGCGTGCCAGCGGGTTTCGCGATCTTCGCCAACGAGTTCGTGCCGGCCGGCCATCCCCCGCGCGAACTGGCCGAGCGCAACTTCCAGGTGACCAGGTGGACCGAGATGCCCCGCGGCGGCCATTTCGCCGCCCTGGAAGAGCCACGCCTGCTCGCTGAGGACATCCGCGCGTTCTTCCGCCTGCTCCGGTAGGGCTGACCGGCTCAGGCCAGGCGGGCCGGGAACCCGCCCGTCGCGATCGGCCCCCACCGCTCGACGGTGACCCGGATGAGCGCCTTGCCCTGACGCTGCATCGCCGCTCGGTACTCATCCCAGTCGTCGTGCTCACCAGCGATTGCCCGGAAGTAGTCGACGAGCGGGTCAAGCGCCTCGGGAAGGTCGAGGACCTCGGCTCTGCCGTCGATCTGCACCCAAGGGCCGTTCCAGTCGTCGGACAGGACCAGGAGGCTGACCCCTGGGTGACGCCGGGCGTTGCGGGTCTTGGCCCGTTCGGGATACGTAGCGATCACAACGCGGCCGGCCCGGTCCAGGCCGGCTGTCACGGGGGAAACTTGCGGGGCTCCATCCTGCTTTGTGGTGATCAGCACTACTTGGTGGCGGCTCCGGACGAAGTCGAGCAACTCCTCGCGCCCGACCATGTCCGACGTAGCGATCTTGGGGCTCATCGGGCCATCCGCATGACGCCGATTCTAACGAGCGCCCGGCCAGGCGCGCGGCCGCTACCCGTCAGGCCTGGCGGCGAACGGCCAGGCGGTCGCGCCGGCGTCGCCGTGACGCGAGGACGAAAGCAGCGGCGGCGCCAAACCCCAGGATGGCGGCAGTAGCGGCCAGGCTGCCGACGACATAGGTGCTGCCCGCTGCCGCCAGGACAGCCGATCCGCTTCTCGTGTATCGCATGGAATTCCCCTCCTCAGACCCACGCCCGCGTACCGCCCAGGTACGACGCGAGGACAGATCTCATGAACCAGTAGTTCCGGATCAGGTTGAAGATGGCCTCCGGGACGAGCGCCATCTCGAACATCATTACTTTCCAGCCCAGGTGCCGGACAGAAAGCCCCTGGTAGGCCGCCCAGATCGCGGCAAGCGGCAGGAAGCGGTAATCGACGGTGGCGCTGTGCGAGATGAAGGCACGTATCACCATGGTCCCCAGCAGAACCTCGAAGCCGATCTCGGGCAGCGAGAGGATCACGCCGGTGATGGACAGCCAGGTGGCGTGGCACCAGCCATAGCGCCGCCATTCGTCTACCGTGCCGCGCGACCAGCGGATCCGCTGCGCGAGCAGCATCCGCAGGGAGGGCATCAGGTCGGTGTAGGCAATGCATCCTTGATTGCTGGTGACCCTCCAGCCGCGCATTTTCAGCGCGAGCGTGGTCTCGTAGTCCTCGACGAGATTGCTCTCCCGCTCCTCGAATACATCTGGGCGCTGGCCGAGCAGGTCATTGAGTGCGGCAGCCCGGTAGAACGAGCCCGCACCGGACATGGTGTGCACATTGTGGCGCAGCCGGGTGGCGGCGAACCGGCCATACTCGACCGTCTGGACCAGCAGCAGCAGGTTCTGCCAGAGAGCCGCCGCCGTGCAGCCCGGCGGCCCGCGGCCGAAGCTCAGCTAGCTGCGAGTCAGACTGGCCGTACCGACCAGGCGCGGATGCGCGACGGGCGTCCAGGTCATGCTTATCCCGTCCGAGCCGGACAGGGTCAGCGTCACCCGCGCCCTGACCGTGCAGCCCGTGTTCACCGGGCGGCTGTTTGTCACCGCTATCGCGCCCATCGTGGTCGCCGCGGTGGCCGGCAGGATCAGCGTTCCCGAGCAGCCGAGCGACGGAGAGGTATAGCTGCCATCACCCGAGGCTGGGATGTCCAGCTGGACATCCCAGCTGGGGACGGGCCACCCGGGCTGGCTCACAGTGCCACTCCAGGTCCCGGCGAAGGCCGCCCGCCCGGACGGCGCTGGCGCCGAGGACGGGCCGGGTGCGGCTGGCGTCGTCGCTGGTGGCTGAGGTACCTGCGAGTGCTGCGGAGGCAGGACTGAGGAGCCTGCCGGCACTGGCCCCGAACGCGACGTGCCTGTCGTGCCCTTGCTGGATGTTGGACGCGCGCTGGGGCGGCGGGCGGGAGCCGCCGAGCCGGGGGCGGCAACGGCGTGCGGTCCGCCGCGCCCGCCCGGGGAGCCCTCGCTGACCGGGCGGGACAGGAAGGCGATGCCGGCGGCTACGGCGCCGACCAGCACGACGAGTGCGACGGCCCCGCCCACCAAGGGCTTCTTCGGTGTCCGATGGCCATCACGGGGCGCGCCCCCGCGAGGTGGCGGCCCAGGCGGCCCGGGCATGGCGGCCGCGAGGAGAGCCTCCTGTCCTCCAGCCATTGGCCCTGCGCCGGCAGGATCGCCGGGGGCGGGCACGGCGGCCGACGCCGGGGCGGCTCGCACGCGATCGCCCGTGTTCGGCATCCAGGGGGCGGAAGCATCCGCGCTGGACCACTCCGGAGGGTCGGGCACGGGGCCGGAGGTGGTGCCCTCGTCCGCCGCTTCCTCGGGGGAGTGACCGATCTCGCTCGGGAACGTCGATTCCGCGGCGGCCTCGACCTGCCGCCCGTCCCCGCTGTCCGCGATGAGCGGGGCGAAGGGCGCCGCCGTGCCGCCCACCGCGACGGCGTACACCGCCGCTGGCAGCCACGAGCGCTCGAACGCCAGCCCGCCGTCGGCCGTCCGGGCCCGGCACGCGTCGATGATCTCACTGGTCCGTGGCCGCTGCGCCGGGTCTTTGGCGAGGCAGCGCCCGATGAGCTGCTGCAGGTCCGGTGGGCACCCGTCCAGGTCCGGTGGCGCGTTGAGTACCCGGTAGAGCACCTGCACTGCCCCGTCCACGCCGAAGGGAGGACGCCCCGCGACCGCGAAGGTGGCCAGCGAGCCCAGCGCGAACACATCGACCGATGGCGTGGTCGGATCGCCACGGGCCTGCTCGGGAGCCATGAACGGAGGGGAGCCGACGCTGATGCCGCTGCGGGTGAGCGCTGGCGCCGAGGCGGCCCAGGCGATCCCGAAGTCGATGACGCGCGGGCCGTCCGCGGCGAGGATCACGTTGGAGGGCTTGAGGTCGCGGTGCACGATGCCGGCCGCGTGGATCGCCTGGAGGGCTTCCGCAACGCCGGCGATCAGCAGGAATACGCTGTCCGGCGGCAACGGGCCGTGTTCGGCGACCGCCTGCTGCAGCGAAAGCCCGGGCACGTAGGCGGTCGCGAGCCACGGCGGCTGGGCGTCCGGGTCAGCGTCGAGAACCTGCGCCGTGTACAGGCCGTGAACACGCTGCGCAGCCACT
The DNA here is from genome assembly GCA_036803065.1 of Streptosporangiaceae bacterium. Lineage (GTDB taxonomy): Bacteria > Actinomycetota > Actinomycetes > Streptosporangiales > Streptosporangiaceae > JAWWPY01. Next base: position 553 of record DAIRVB010000002.1, on the reverse strand, counting down.
ACTTCCTGGCGGAAACGGTCCCGGAACTCCTCGTCGTCACCGAATTCCGCCCGGACTACCTTGATGGCGAGAGGCCGGCCGCCCCGCGTTAATGCGAGATACACCCGTCCCATGCCGCCCGCACCAAGCCGGGCGCGCAGTTGGTAACCAGCGACTTCCTGAGGATCGTCGCCAGTCAGCGGCTTAACCAACCGAGCCCACCTGCCTCTAGCCCCTCCACGGCGATGCTGCCGGCTGGCGTGAGTCCCGGTAGCGGCCTGGCCAGCCGGAACGATCTATTGACCAGAAAGCGCTATATCCCCCAGACACGCCACTTCTGCATGTCCAGGCTAGATTAGCTCCCATTGCTGGCAGAGCAGCCGGGAACCTGGATATGTCACAGGTCTGAAACCCTGCCGTGACTGCGCGCTGCGACGGCCCAGGGCCCCTTGACCATCTACTTGCGGCGGCCTCGCCGGTGGTATCCAGCCATATCAAAGTGGCTATTTGGATTTAGCGTGCTCGGCGTGCGAAGGGAACCCGCCCGGCGCGGCCCGTCCCGCTAGCCCGAAAC
>DAIRVB010000001.1:17629-21118 GCA_036803065.1 Streptosporangiaceae bacterium | reverse complement strand
GCCTGCTGGCCAGCAGGCTAAGCAACAGCCGCGACGCCTCCTGGACGCCGGTCGGCGTGACGTCGCCAGACCAGTCGACGTGCATGATGCGGCACCCGGGGAGGGTCGGCCCCAGCCGCCTCGCCTGTTCCGCGAGCGCAGTGCTGGCGAGCGATGCCGCGCCCTGCCCGGCGGCTCCGTAGCGCGCACTGACTGGGCCGAACGTCACCAGCAGCCGCAGCTTCGCCGCGCTGACCGCCCCTAGCACATTGGTCAGTCCATCGGCCTGCCTGGATACCTGGGCGTGCAGGTCCTCGCCGGAGATGTCGGCGCTCATCCGTGCCGCGCCGGCCGCGGTCGCGTGGATCACGGCGGTCACTGGGCCAAATCGCTGCTCGAGGCGGTCAACCGCGGCCTCGGCCTGGTCGGGGTCGGTGATGTCGGCCTGCTCGTAGCCGACACGTGCCCCGGTCTCGCGCAGCCGCTCCAGCCAGTCAGCCGTTGCGGTGGCTTCGTCAGGATCGGCCGGGCCGAGCACGGCGAGCGCCGCCCCGCAGTCGGCCAGCAATGCGGCGGCGCCGCCACCTGCCGCGCCGCTGACCAGGACTACATCGGAGGGCCCGAGCGGAAACAGATCCTCGCTGGCAGGCTCGGTAGGTGTGATTACCGGTTCGAGCGGTACGCCCGCCGCGTCCAGCACCAGTTCGCGGAGTTGACCCGGCTCGGTGGCGGCGAACCGCCGGGCGGCTAGCAGGCCGGCGGCAGTCTCCGCCGTACGCAGCAACGTGATGCCGAGCCACGGATGCTCGGCATGCAGACTGGCACAGAAACCAGCCAGGCCGACCCCGGGCGTGATCACCACCAACTGGCCGCCGGTGACGGCCTCCCGGGCCGCTTCGGCCAGGGTGGCGCAGGCCTCGGGATCGGCCGGGTCGCCGATGACGGCAAGGACTCCGCGGGCGGCGGGATCGTTGTCGAAAACCTCAGCCGCCATCCTCCCGAACGGCTGCCGTGAGGTTGCTCTCAGCCGCCAGGGCTCTTCGTCCACGGCGGGCGCGGGACGCAGCGGCGGCCGCAGTGTCTCCGTGAAGCACCGGGTCCATGGGGCGACGCCCTGGAGGGAGTCCACGGCGCCCTCCGCGGTACCCGATGAACGGGACATTGAGCGTGTTACAGGCCGCTCGGTGGCACGGTCACCGGGTCGGTCGCCCGGGTCGGTCTCCCAGAGCTCTGTGGTTGCGGCGGGTTCCGGGATGCCGGTACGCGGCACGGCCTCGCAGGGGTTGCTGATGAACACCCGCTCCCGCCAGATGTCGATGGGCCGGGCCGGCCTGCCGGCCAGCAGGGGCTGCACGCTGGCGATGGCGCCCGCCGCGAACAGGGCAGCGGCGGCCCGGGCGGCCGCCTCGTCGTCCCAGCGCCCGGTGGCCAGGCTGACCGCGGGCACATGGCAGCACCCGGCCGCGAGGGCGGCGAGGGTCTGGCCTGGTCCCGTCTCGACCAGGAGATCGGCACCGTCGGCGGCGGCGCCAAGCGCCTCGGCGAACCGCACTGGCGACGTGAGCTGGGCGCCGAGCAGGGCGGCGATGTCGTCGGAGGCGCTCACCTCACGGCCGGTAACGGTGGAGATCAGTTGACGACTGGGCCGGCCGAACTCGAATTCCCTGAGCACACTGCGCAACGGCGCTATCCGGTCGGCCATGGCGGGGGAGTGCAGTCCGTGGGGTGCAGCGAGAACGTGGACCGCGACTCCGTCGCGGGCCGCCCGCCGGGTGACCTCGCGCACGGCGGCGGCCGGGCCCGCCAGCACGTGACAGCGCGGGCCGTTGTACGCGGCGATGACCAGCTCGCCGTCGGCGCAGAACGCCTGGGCGGCCGAGGCATCGGCCGCAATGCAGACCATGCCGCTGCGTTGCGGGTCAGGATGGCTGAGCACGGCGTCACGCTGTGCCACCAGCCGCGCCGCGTCTGGTTCTGACAGGCTGCCGGCCCAGACCAGGCCGGTAATCTCGCCCAGGCCATGGCCGACCGCGGCGCCCGCCCGCACGCCCAGCCTGTCCAGCCAGTGCAGCGCGGCGAGGGCCGCCTGGACGATCGCCGGCTGCGAAGCGGCGGTGCCGGCCCCGGAATCGGCGGCCCTGCTGGCCTCTCCGTGCGCGCTACCGTGACGGGCCCCGGCATATTCCGCGCAGCCGGTCGCCAGGGCTTCCTCGCCGGGGAACAGGAGAACGATCCGGCCGCGTGCGCCGTCTGAGGCGAAAATACCGGGACGGACCGTCAGCCGGCCCCGGGCGAGGCCGGGCAGCAGGGCCGCTGCCTCGCCGGCCAGCCTGGCGAGTTCCAGTTGGCTGCTCGCCACGACCGCGACCCGCACCGGTTCGTCACCGCGCGTCGGCCGGCCCAGCTGGCAGGCCAGGTCGGTGAGCTCGCCGTCGGACATCCACGGTGCCAGGGCAGCGACCCTGGCCAGGGTGACCGACACGGCCGCGCGGCTGGACCCGCCGAACACATAGGTGTCCGCCCGCGGGGACGGGGTGACCGTCCATGATCCGGCGCCTTCGCCGCGGACCGGTAGCGGCTCGCGCCGCCGCTCGGTGGCTGACCTTCGGGATGTGTCGCGGCGGAGCACGATGTGCACATTGCTGCCGCCGGAGTCCATCGCGCTCACCGCCGCTAGCCGCGTCCCGTCAGGCCATGGCTCGGCGGTGCGCAGCACCCGCAGTGTCGCATCCTCACCGCGGAGCAGCGGATGCGGTCGGGTGCATCCGGTGGCGGGGGGAATAACGCCCGCGCTGACTGCCAGCGCAGTCTTGATCAGTCCAGCGGCGCCCGCCGCCGCTTTGGCGTGCCCGATGTTGGCCTTGACAGAGCCGAGCGCCGCCGCCGACGGGGCGCCGTCCCGGACCGTCACGAGCGCGGTGAGCTCGGCGAGGTCGCCTGCCGCCGTCCCGGCACCGTCCCCTTCGATCAGCTGGATGTCGGCGGGGTCGACGCCCGCGCGCTGATAGGCCCGGCGCAGGGCCAGCAGCTGGCTGCCGGGGTCTGGCCCTGCAGCGCCAGGAAGCCCAGCGGACGATACTCCCCAGCCAGCGATCTCCGCGTAGACCGGCGTGCCTGCGGCGTGGGCGTCGGCCGCCCGCATCAAGGCGACGAGGCCGCAGCCCTCCCCGGGCACGAATCCGGTCGGGCTGGCGTCATAGACGCGCATGTCCCCGGTGGCCAGAACGCCGGTCCGGGCCAGTCCGCCGAGTTCGAACGGGTCAAGGCCGATGTCCACTCCGCCAGCCAGCACGAAATCGAGGTCGCCCGTGCTGAGCGAGGTACAGGCGGCGGCCAGGGCGAGGAGTGCAGAGGAGTGCGCCCCGTCCACGGCGTAGCCGCCGCCCCGGAAGCCGAAATGGCGACAGATCCTGTTGGCGATCGCCCCCGGCAGGCTGCCGGCCAGGGTTTCCGCAAGAAGGCCGGGAAGCCGCGCACCGAACGCGGCAGCGGCGTGCTCGAGCACCTCAC
>DAIRVB010000001.1:13255-17619 GCA_036803065.1 Streptosporangiaceae bacterium | reverse complement strand
CGCCCGGGGAACCTCGCCGGTGAGGGTGTTGCCGATGATGACCCCTGCCCTGACCCGTCGAACCCCCTGCCCGCCGGGGAGCCCGGCGTCGGCGAGAGCGCGCGCTGCCGTTTCCAGGGCCAGCCATTGCGCGGGATCAGCCGCCTGGTACGCCAGTTCAGAAATGCCGTACGCGCTCCGGTCGAACTGCCAGCCCTCGATCAGCGCGGCCCTGGGCGGCACGGCCAGCCCTGGCTCTGCTGGATCTGCCTCCCGGCGCTCGGCGGGGTCGAGCCGGGCTGGTGGCAGCCGCCGGAAGGCCCGGCGGCCGGCCAGGGTCATGTCGAGGAGGGTCAGGGCGTCATCAGCATCAGGGAACCTGCATGCGACGCCCACGATCGCGATCGACGGGGCTGGGCCCCGCGCGGCTGGATCGTCATTCATGGACACGGCCGGCGTCAGTGCCCGGAGCGCGAGTCATTATCTTCTTCATTTGCCCACGGGAGCCACGCTCGTCCGGAACGTCCATTGTTTCCCCCGAAACAACCTTATCTCGCGAGGTCCGCGAGTAGCGGCACCGATATCCTGAATCCGTATTCCCCCCGGTCCTGGCCGCGACACAGGTCCCCAGGCCATCCCGGCACAGTGGACCGCTCTGGCCAGGCCGCTCCGGCTAGATGACTGGGACGACCCTATTAACGTTCTGTTCCGCTAGTCAATAAGGAATGCCAGAAGCGCCGGTTTGACTGGTCAGCAGTATCTCAATGAGACATTGCGGGTGCCGCACGAATAAGCAGGCACATGTCCGGGCCAGCGATTCATGACTGCGCCCGGCCGGGATTGCGCCCGGCCGGGCGTCAGGACTTGGTCTTGGTCAGGCGGCCGTCATGCGCGCCGTGTCATTTGGGCCCGTGTCAGGACCAGGATTCCGCTAGTACGGAGTACGGACGGGCACCGAGTCCGGCATGCTCTGGGCCGAAGGCTCCTCCATCATCGGCGATGAGATCAGGAAGTCCGCGCTGGCCCGGTTGCAGGCCACCGGGATGTTCCACACCACTGCGATGCGCAGCAGTGCCTTGACATCGTGGTCGTGCGGCTGCGACTCCATCGGGTCCCACAGGAAGATGAGCAGGTCGATGTCCCCATCGGCAATCCGGGCTCCGATCTGCTGATCTCCCCCGAGAGGCCCGCTCTGGAAGCAGGTAACGGGCAGGCCAAGGTCCTCGCTCAGCAGACGCCCCGTGGTACCGGTCGCAAACAGGTCGTGCTTGGCCAGTTCACCCCGGTTGAACCGGGCCCACTCTCGGAGATCCTGCTTCCTGCGGTCGTGTGCCACCAGCGCGATCTTCCGCCGTGGCGCGGGCGTAGCAGGTGCATAGTTGGTGTTCACTACTTCAGTCTGCGTGATGGATGTTGCGGTGATGACACGCGGGGGTTAGCGGACTGTGTACAGGCCGCGTCGCTAAGCCGGCAATCTGCAACGGCGCGTCAACGTCCGGCAAAACTCCCGAGAGACCCCGGAGCCCGCTCGGGAGGGGCTGACGGCAGCCCCCATCGGGCCAGGGGGCACTTGCCGGGCAGGCCACCCGTCGAGCCGTCTGCTGGCCGCGGCCTACCTGTTCTGTGCGATATGCGCAGGGTCACCGGGTGCGCTACCCTGGTGACATGCGTTCCGCACGGCTGCTCCTTACCTAGCCGCGCCGACTAACCGTCGTTGGCGCGGCTGCCCCTCGTGGACCGGGGGGCTTTTCTATTTGCCGGAGCCGGACCGATCCTATGGTGAGGAAAGATCATGACTGCCGCCGAGAGCGCTGAGCGGGCACAGCACTACGACCCCCGCGACATCCAGGAGAAATGGCAGGAGCGATGGGCCGGCCTGGACATGTTCCGGGCCAGCGACGATCCCGCCGACGATCGCCCCCGGACGTATTTGCTGGACATGTTCCCGTACCCGTCCGGCGATCTGCACATGGGTCACGCCGAGGCGTACGCGATCGCGGACGCGGTGGCCCGCTATTACTTCCAGCGCGGCCACAACGTGCTGCACCCGATCGGCTGGGATGCCTTCGGCCTGCCCGCGGAGAACGCCGCGATCAGGAACAACTCCCACCCGGCCGACTGGACCTACGCCAATATCGAGACCCAGGCGGCCTCGTTCCGCCGGTACGCGGTGTCGTTTGACTGGTCCCGGCGGCTGCAGACCTGCGACCCGGCGTATTACCGCTGGAATCAGTGGCTGTTCCTGCGCTTCTATGAGCGTGGGCTGGCCTACCGCAAGGATGGCTACGTCAACTGGTGCCCGCATGATCAGACCGTGCTGGCCAATGAGCAGGTCATCGCCGGGAAGTGCGAGCGCTGCGGTACCGAGGTCATCCGCCGGGTACTGACTCAGTGGTATTTCAAGATCACTGAGTATGCCGACCGGCTGCTGGAGGACATGGCGGGCCTGGAGGGCAAGTGGCCGGACCGGGTGCTGCTGATGCAGCGCAACTGGATTGGCCGCTCGGAGGGCGCGGAAATCCGGTTCGCGATCGAGGGCCGTGACGAGCCGGTCACCGTGTTCACCACCCGCCCGGACACGTTGTTCGGCGCCACCTTCTTCGTGGTGGCGGCAGACTCGCCGCTGGCCGAGGCGGTCTGCTCCGCGGAGCACCGCGAGGCACTGACCGCCTACGTGGCACAGGTGCGCAAGCTGACCGACATCGAGCGCCAGTCCACGGACCGCGAGAAGACCGGCGTATTCCTGGGCTGCCACGCGGTGAACCCGGTGAATGGCGAGTTGCTCCCGGTCTGGGCCGCCGACTACGTGCTGCCCGACTACGGCACCGGCGCGATCATGGGCGTGCCCGCGCACGACCAGCGAGACCTGGACTTTGCCCGGGCGCATGGGCTGGACGTGCGCGTTGTGGTGGACACCGGGGCCCCAGATCCCGCGGTCACCGGCGTCGCCACGCACGGCGATGGGGTGCTGATTAATTCGGGCCCGCTGAACGGGCTGGGCAAGTCTGATGCCATCGCCAGGATCACTCAGATCCTGGAGTCAGGCAGCCAGGGCCGGGCGGCCGTGAACTTCCGGCTGCGCGACTGGCTGCTGTCCAGGCAGCGGTTCTGGGGAACACCGATCCCCATCGTTTACTGCTCCGCATGCGGTGAGGTTGCCGTTCCCGACGAGCAGCTGCCCGTGGTGCTGCCCGACCTGCGCGGACAGGACCTGGTCCCCAAGGGAGTGTCGCCGCTGGCGGCCGCCACGGACTGGGTGAATACGCAATGCCCCAAGTGCGGCGGTCCGGCCCTGCGGGACACCGACACCATGGACACCTTCGTCGACTCCTCGTGGTACTTCCTGCGGTACTGCTCGCCGGCCTACGAACACGGACCGTTCGACGTGGCGGCGGTGCGCCAGTGGGCGCCCGTCGACCTGTACGTGGGCGGCGTGGAGCACGCCATCCTGCACCTGATGTACAGCAGGTTCTTCGTCAAAGTGCTGCACGACATGGGCATGGTCGATTTCACCGAGCCGTTCACCCGGCTGATGAACCAGGGCCAGGTGATCAACCAGGGCCGCGCGATGTCCAAGTCGCTGGGCAACGGCGTGGACCTGGGCCAGCAACTGGCCGCGCACGGCGTCGACGCGATTCGCCTGACGATGATCTTTGCGAGCCCGCCCGAGGACGATATCGACTGGGCGGACATGAACCCGGAGGCCAGCGTCAAGTTCCTGGGGCGGGTTTGGCGGGTGGCGGCTGACGTCGGCGCAATGCCCGCTGGCCCGGGGCCTGCCGACCCTGGTGCCGGGAATCTGGAGCTGCGGAAGGTCACCCACCGGACCGTCGACGACGTCACCAGGCTGATCGAATCATCCCGGTTGAACGTGGCGGTGGCGCGGCTGATGGAGCTGGCCAGCGCGGCCCGGCGGGCGATCGACTCGGGGCCGGGGGCAGCTGACCCGGCGGTGCGCGAGGCCGCCGAGACGCTGGCGGTGCTGCTGTCGATCTTCGCGCCGTATACGGCTGAGGAGTGCTGGGCGCTGCTGGGGCACGAGCCGTCGGTGGCCAAGGCTGGCTGGCCGTCGGCCGATCCGGCGCTGCTGGTGGAGGATCTGGTGACCTGTGTCGTCCAGGTGGCCGGGAAGGTGCGCGACCGGCTGGAGGTCCCGCCCGGGATCGGCGAAGCAGAACTGCGTGAACTGGCGCTGGCGGCCCCGGGCGTGGCCCGGGCGCTGGCTGACCGCGAGGTGCGGATGGTAATCGTCCGGCCACCCCGGTTGGTCAACGTCGTCCCCGTCTGACGGGCCGGTCTGACGGGCCGGTCTGACGGGCCGGTCCGGGGTGGCCCGGTCGCCGGGTCAGAGGACCAGGCGTTACCGCACGTGCTGCCCCGCAGGC
>DAIRVB010000001.1:0-13155 GCA_036803065.1 Streptosporangiaceae bacterium | reverse complement strand
GGCCCGGTCGCCGGGTCAGAGGACCAGGCGTTACCGCACGTGCTGCCCCGCAGGCCTGGTCGTGTTGTCGAACGCGCCTCCCTCAGATGCGGCGGAGCACGGCGACCACGCGGCCCAGGATCGCGGCTTCGTCACCTGGGATGGGTGCGTAGGCCGGGTTATGCGGCATCAGCCAGACGTGACCGCCCGAGTGCTTGAAGGTCTTGATCGTGGCCTCGCCGTCGATCATCGCCGCAACGATGTCGCCGTTCTCCGCGACCGGCTGCTGGCGAATCACAACCCAGTCGCCATCAGCGATGGCGGCATTGATCATAGAGTCGCCGACGACCTTGAGCAGGAACAGCGTTCCGTCGCCGACGATCTGCTTCGGCAGCGGGAAAATGTCCTCGATTGCCTCCTCGGCCAGGATTGGCCCGCCTGCCGCGATCCGGCCGACCAGCGGTACGTAGGCGGCTTCCTGCGACGAGATGTTCATCGCGGTCTCTTCTTCCGCCTCGGCCTCGGGCCGCACGGCGGGATGGCCCGGCAGGCGGACCTCGACGGTGCGGGGCCGGCCGGCGTCCCGTCGCAGGTAGCCCTTGCTCTGCAGAGTGGACAGCTGGTACGAGACGCTGGAGGTACTCGTCAGCCCGACCGCCTCGCCGATCTCGCGCATCGATGGTGGATAGCCGCGGCGCTGTACGGACTCCCGGATGACCTGGAGCACCTTACGCTGACGCCAGGTGAGCACATGGCCGGGATCGGGCCGGTCAGGCATCTCCGTGACCACCGTGGGGACGCTGCCCTTCGGCTTCCGTCCTGGTCTGCCCTTGGGCCTGGCGCCTGGGCCGGTGTCCGCGGCGCTCTCGGGCGGCGCGTCCTGCGCTCCGCCGTCTTCCGCGCTGTTGTCCATCAACTGACCTCCGAATCCGAATGCTGAGTCCTTCGACTTGCCGAGTCCAGAGCTGACGCTAGCGCTTCCGCTTCCGGATCTCAAACATCTGTTCGATGACCCGCAAAGTGTCGTACCCCTGCGATAAAAGTGTATCGTACAGCTATTCGATCGTACATGTATTCGATCGAATAGCTGTACGATAGAACGGTCATTCGACGGAGGAGGTCGGCATGAGCGTGATGAGCGTTGGCCAGCGGCCTGGGGCGACCGGGGGAACGGACGAGGCCGGCGATCTCGCCAGTCCCGAGCGGCCTGGGCATCGGCTCGGTCGCCGGAAGCGGCCGGGGCCTGAGCCTTGCGCCCGGAGCAGGCTGGAACGCGAGATGCGCAGCAGCAAGCCGCTCGCCCGTGAGTTGCGTGCCCACCAAAGGCTCACTGGTGAACTGCGGGCCCGTGGATCGCTGGCCAGGCAGCCGCGGGGATCTGAGCCGCGCGGTGGCGTGCCGCAGCCCCGGGAGACCGCCCCGGCGCGGCGCGGGCAGGCGGTGCGGCTGACCCGCCGCGGGCGCCGCGTCATCGCGGGCTTCGCGGCAGCCGTTGCCTTGGCTGTGGCGGCCGCGTTGTGGCTGGCGGCCGCGACGGGGGCGCAGGCCGCGAATCACGGAGTGGCACCGGGCGCTGTCTACAAGAGCATGATGGCGGTCGTTGTTCAGCCAGGTCAGACGCTGTGGTCGATCGCGCTGCGGGCTGAGCCGGCCGCCGATCCGCGGGTCGTCGTCGGCCAGATCATGGAGTTCAACGCGCTGAGCAACGACGTAGTGGCGCCCGGGGAGCGCCTGTGGGTGCCCAGGAGCTAGCGCCTCCCAGAAGCGCGCGGAATCGTTGCATGTAGTGGTCTGAATCTAGGAGCGGGTGGCAGGCCCGGCTGGCCGGTACCAGACCGCGACACGCCGGCGGGTGATGTTTGCGGCCCGTTAACCAGGCAGTTCAAGGGTCCTGGGGCTAGCTCGTGCTCCCTCAGGGGCCGGACCCTTGCGCCGGGTGGGGTGTCTGCTTTACCGTGACCACAACATATAGTAGTTACAGGCCTGTAGTTTATCCACAAGTTGTGTTCACAGGGAGCCAGTTTCCGGCTCGGCGTCGGGGGAGGTGGTCGTGTGATCTGCCCGTACTGCAGGAATCTCGACAGCCGGGTCATCGACAGCCGGACCGCCGACGAGGGTGCGGCAATCCGTCGCCGCAGGTCGTGCCCGGCGTGTGGGCGGCGGTTCACCACCCAGGAGACCGTGATCCTGATGGTGGGGAAGCGGAGCGGCGCTACCGAGCCGTTCACCCGGGACAAGATCGTCCGCGGTGTGCGGCGGGCCTGCCAGGGCAGGCCGGTCAGTGAGGACGAGCTCGCCATCCTCGCTCAGCAGGTCGAGGACGCAGTCCGGGCGCGCGGCTGCGCGGAGATCCCGTCCCACGAGGTGGGCTTGGAGATCCTGGGGCCGTTGCGGGACCTCGACGAGGTTGCCTACCTGCGGTTCGCCTCGGTCTACCGGGGCTTTGAATCGCTCGCTGATTTCGAGCACGAGATTTCCGCGCTGCGGTCAGCGCGTCAGGAGGCCGGCGCACTGACGCCGTGAGCCTCGATAGCACAGTGAAAACCATCGGGATGGGCCTGGGCAGGCCCGGAGGGGTCCACCCGGATCCCGGAAGGGGGACGACATGACCGAGACGGCAAGCGGGTCGGCGCACCGCAGTGGCAAGGGAGCGCGCAAGGGCCTTACGGTCCGGCGGATCTACACCCACGAGGGCGTCCACCCTTATGACGAGGTCACGTGGGAGCGCCGCGACGTCGTCATGACCAACTGGCGGGACGGCTCGATCAACTTCGAGCAGCGTGGTGTCGAGTTCCCGGACTTCTGGTCCGTGAACGCCGCCAATATCGTGACCACCAAGTACTTCCGGGGCGCCGTCGGCCAGGCGCAGCGCGAGTGGAGCCTCAAGCAGCTCGTGGACCGGGTCGTCGGGACCTACGTGGCGGCTGGCCGTGAGCACGGCTACTTCGCCACCGCGAAGGACGCCGAGATCTTCGAGCACGAGCTGACCCACGCGCTGATCCACCAGGTCTTCGCCTTCAACTCCCCGGTCTGGTTCAACGTCGGCACCTCCTCCCCGCAGCAGGTCTCGGCATGCCAGCCATACGACGCACTGGTCAGCACCCCCGCCGGGCTCATCCCCATCGGCAAGCTGGTGGATCAGGATGCTGTCGGAACCAAGGTCTATGACGCTCACGGCATTACCAAGATCGTCGCGACCAAATCCAACGGAGTGAAGGACGTCCTGCGGCTGCACACCAAAGCCGGTTACACCCTCGACGTCACTGCAGATCACCTCGTCTGGAAGTCAACTGGCCAAGGCACCGGTCATTTCGCCGCTGCGGGAACGCTTAGTCCCGGGGACCAACTGGAGTGGCGCCGACAGGATGCTTCTGGTGAGGGCGAGATTGCCCAGCAGGAAATCGCCGAGGCGGCGCTCGCGGGGTGGCTGCAGTCGGATGGCTTCGTCGGTCAGTACAGCGCCGGCACGAACACCTCTCTAACGATCGAGGCGATGACCGTGACTGACGCTGAGAGGGCTTGGGTCACGGCACAGCTTGACCGGGTCTTCCCAGATATCCACCGCCACGAACGGCGGGTCGCAACGCAGAGTATGGAACTCGACTGCCGTCGCACGCGGCTGTACGGGGAGCCCCAGCGGGCATACGTCGAGCGGTGGGACCTACTCACGCGTGGCGTGGATATGGTTGTTCCCGAGCGCCTTTACACCGCGCCGTTGCCCGTAGTGGCGGCCTATCTGAAGAGCGTATTCCAGGCTGAGGGCTTCGTCTCCGCCCGACGATCTTCTACAGTGGTGGAAGTCGACATGATCTCGGAGCGCCTGATTCGGGGGATGCAGCGATTGCTGCTTCGCTTCGGAATCTACGCCAGGGTCGGCTTCAAGCGGGACCCCAGGGCTGACCGCAAGGGCTGCTGGACGCTACGCATTCAAAGTGCTGGTGACCGTCGTATATTCGCCGACGAGATCGGCTTCATCGATCCTGTCAAAACGGGGAAGCTGGATCGCAGCTTCGACCTTCCTGGGCAAGCCGCTCACGACACTAAGCGTTTGGAGATCGCCCGGATCGAGCCGTTGGGTCCGATGCAGGTCTACGACATTCAGACCGAGAGCGGCGAGTACCTCTCTGGGAACCTGCGGGTTCACAACTGCTTCATCCTGGCTGTTGACGACACGATGGACTCGATCCTGGAGTGGTACCGGGAGGAGGGCCTGATCTTCAAGGGCGGATCGGGCGCCGGGGTGAACCTCTCCCGGATCCGCTCCAGCAAGGAACTGCTGTCGTCCGGCGGCACGGCGAGCGGCCCCGTTTCGTTCATGCGCGGAGCTGATGCCTCCGCGGGAACCATCAAGTCAGGCGGCGCCACCCGGCGTGCCGCGAAGATGGTCGTTCTCGACGTCGATCACCCCGACGTGGCGGAGTTCATCGAGACGAAGGCTCGCGAAGAGGAAAAGGTCCGGGTCCTCCGCGACGCGGGCTTCGACATGGACCTCGGCGGCAAGGACATCGTGAGCGTCCAGTACCAGAACGCCAACAACTCCGTGCGGGTCTCCGACGAGTTCATGCGGGCCGTGGAGGCGGGCGGCACCTTCGACCTGGCATCCAGGCTGACCGGTGAGACGGTCGAGACGGTCGATGCCAAGGACCTGTTCCGCAAGATGGCCAAGGCGGCCTGGGAATGCGCCGACCCCGGCATCCAGTACGACGGGACAATCAACGATTGGCATACCTGCCCGGAAACAGGAAGAATCACGGCAAGTAATCCGTGCAGTGAGTATGTCCATTTGGATAACTCATCCTGCAATTTGGCGAGCATTAATTTGCTCAAATTCTTGCGTGACGATAATGGCTTCGAGGTGAAGAAGTTCCAGCAGGTCACGGAGCTGATCATCACCGCGATGGACATCTCCATCTGCTTTGCAGATTTCCCGACGGAGAAGATCACCGAGACCACCCGCGCCTACCGGCAACTCGGCATCGGCTATGCGAATCTCGGTGCACTCCTGATGGCTACCGGACACGCTTACGACTCCGAGGGAGGCCGGGCGATCGCGGCGGGCATCACGTCCCTGATGACCGGCACCGCTTACCGACGGTCCGCGGAACTGGCCGCTGTCGTCGGCCCGTATGACGGGTACGAGCGCAACGCCTCTGCCCACAAGCGGGTAATAAGCAAGCACGCAGCCGCCAGCAACGAAATCCGGGCGCTGGGCGGCATGGACGTACAGATCGTCGCATCGGCGAACGAAGCCTGGCGGGAATGCCTTAAGCTGGGTGGGACAAATGGGTACAGAAACGCACAATCCTCGCTACTAGCGCCTACTGGGACCATAGGCCTCATGATGGATTGTGACACCACTGGGGTCGAGCCTGATCTGGCACTGGTCAAGTTCAAGAAGCTCGTCGGTGGCGGTTCCATGCAGATCGTCAACCAGACCGTGCCGCGTGCCCTGAAGACCATGGGCTACCAGCCTGAGCAGGTCGAGGCGATCGTCGAATACATCGCTGAGCACGGGCATGTCGTGGATGCCCCAGGCCTTCGGCAAGAGCACTATGAGGTCTTCGACTGCGCGATGGGTGAGCGCTCGATCAGCGCGATGGGCCACGTCCGGATGATGGCCGCCGTCCAGCCAGGCCTGAGTGGGGCCATCAGCAAGACGGTCAATCTTCCTGAAACGGCAGCGATAGAAGATATAGAGCAGATCTATATCGAAGGCTGGAAGCTGGGCCTCAAGGCGCTGGCTGTCTACCGGGACAACTGCAAGGTCGGCCAGCCGCTGTCCGATGCCAGGAAGAAGCCGGTGGTAGCCGAGCCCGAGCACTCGCCGCATGACGTCCGCCCGGTGCGCAGGCGGCTGCCGAAGCAGCGGCCCGCGACGGTGACCAGGTTCTCAGTGGCAGGCGCGGATGGGTTCATGACCGCGTCCAGTTACCCGGGCGACGGCGTGGGCGAGGTCTTCCTCAAGCTCGGCAAGCAGGGCTCCACCCTGGCGGGCGTGATGGACGCCTTCTCGGTGGCGATCTCGATCAGCCTGCAGTACGGGGTCCCGCTCGAGAAGTGGGTGGAGAAGTTCACCAACATGCGCTTCGAGCCGGCCGGGATGACCGATGATCCGGATATCCGGATCGCCAGCTCGGTCATGGACTACGTGTTCCGGCGGCTGGCCCTGGATCACCTGCCCTACGAGACGCGTGCCGAGTTGGGCATCCTGTCGGCGGCCGAGCGCTCGGCCCAGCTGGTCGGCGAGGATCCGGCCACGCTGGCTGAGGAGCAGGATCCCGTGGAAATGGCGCAATCCGCCCCGGTGGAGCGCCCGCATCCGCACCCTAAGGAGCCAGCGGCGCCGGAACGGAGTTCTCGCGCCGAGCCGGCGCTGCAGCCGCACAGCTCCACCGAGCTCATCGAGTCGCAGCAGGGCCGGACGGCCGACGCGCCACTCTGCCTCACCTGCGGCACGAAGATGCGCCCGGCGGGCAGCTGCTACGTCTGCGAAGGCTGCGGTTCGACGAGCGGTTGCAGCTAAGAATGGGCGTTGTTTCAGAGTGAATTGCCTGCTCAGGTGGGGCGCAAGCGATCGCTTGCGCCCCACCTGGTGCTCTCTTGCTCCGGGGTTGCCTGCCTGCGGGTCGAGCAGGCCGTGGACGCAATGGTCGCCGCGACCGCGATAGAGGCGGCCGCGCAGGCGGAAGCGGCCGACCGGGCGGCGTCCGTGCTGATCGTCACCTCCGATATCCCGCATCTGACCAGGCTCGTCGCCGGCCGGATCGGTGTGGCCGTTGCGCACGTCGGCAAGCTCGGCAGCTTGCTCTGACCCGCGAGCCCGGGGATAGGAGGTGGTTGGTGGCGACGTCATGGCCTTCGAACTTGTATTTGATAAATAGGGTCAGACTGCTAGTATGGTGTAACGACAACTACCCGGGGGCCGGAGGCTGACGATGAGACGTGCGGAGCCGCCTGACATGACCGGCCAGGACCTTACTCCGCGTCAGCGCAAGATCATCCAGGCCATCGAGGACTCCATGCAGCGCTACGGCTACGCGCCCACCATGCGGGAGATTGGCGAGGCGGCCGGGCTGGCGAGCACGTCGAGTGTCTCTTACCAGCTGTCGACGCTGGCGAAAAAGGGATACCTGAGTCGCGGTGCGGGGCGCCCGCGCACGGCCGTGGTGCGGCCGCCAGCTGATCCGGCCATCCAGCAGCAGGCCGACGAGCCGCGGGCTGACATCGATATGCAACGAGTCGCCGAGGTGCCGCTGGTCGGGCGTATCGCGGCGGGCCCCCCGATTCTCGCCGAGCAGTCGATCGAGGACATCTTCCCTCTGCCCAGACAACTGGTCGGTGAGGGGAAGCTCATTATGCTCAAAGTCGTCGGCGACTCGATGATCAACGCCGCGATCGCCGACGGCGACTGGGTCGTCGTCCGCCGGGAATCGGACGTCGAGAATGGCGATATTGTGGCCGCGACGATCGACGGGGTCGACGTCGAAGGCACGGTCAAAACTCTCAAGCGATCTGACGGTCACGTCTGGCTGATGCCGCACAACCCCGTCTACGCGCCGATCCTGGGCGACAACGCGGCGATTGTCGGCAAGGTGGTCGCCGTGCTGCGACGGGTCTGACAACCGATTGGCCAGATCTTCATCGGGCCGGCCTACCGCCAGCAGTAGTTTCAGCTCGCCTTTCATCGGCGAGCCGGGCTGGCCTGCGCCTGGGCGCGGCTGGCCGGGCAGCGCGCCCGGGCCCGTTGACGGACCGCAGTTGCGGCGGTGTGGTGCAGGGAACCCGCCGCGGGACCGGATCGACGGCGGGAGCGCGGCGGCGCGTCGCTGGTGGAGCCGGGAGCTGCTATGGCCAAGTCACTGCGTCACCCGGCGGCGGTGCTGGCCGCCGCCGCCGTCCTCCTGCTGGCCGCGCTGGCGTTGGCGGCCGGGCGGACACCGGCCCAGGCGCTCAGCAACGGCCTGGCCCTGACCCCGCCGATGGGCTGGAACGACTGGAACGCCTACGGCTGCAACGTGTCCGAATCGGTCGTCGAGCAGACCGCGCAGTACATGGCGAGCTCGGGGATGAAGGCCGCGGGATATGACTATGTGAACATCGACGACTGCTGGCTCAAGCCGCAGCGTGACGCGAGCGGCAACCTGGTCGCCGATCCCACGAAGTTCCCCGATGGCATCGCTGCTGTCGCGGCCTATGTGCATGCACTGGGGCTCAAGCTGGGCATCTACGAGGACGACGGGACCGCGACCTGCGCCGGTTTCCCAGGCAGCCTGGGACACGAGCAGCAGGACGCCAACACGTTCGCCGCCTGGGGCATCGACTACCTCAAGTACGACAACTGCAACAACAACGGGAACATAGAGCAAAGCGACCAGGCGATGCGCGACGCGCTCGCGGCGACCGGCCGGCCGATCCTGTTCAGTTTGTCCGAGTGGGGCCAGAACAACGTCTGGACATGGGGCGCCCAGACGGCCAACATGTGGCGGACCACCGGAGACATCAGCGCGAGCTTCTCAAGCATGCTCGCCAACTTCCATGCCAACGTGCAACTGGCCCAGTATGCGGGCCCCGGCGCTTGGAACGATCCGGACATGCTCGAAATCGGCAACGGGATGACCACCACCCAGGACGAGTCGGAGTTCAGCCTCTGGGCCGAGATGGCCGCACCGCTCATCGCGGGGACCAACCTGCGGACCGCCAGCGCGACGACCATGTCCACTCTGCTGAACCAGAACGTCATCGCCGTTGACCAGGATCCGCTGGGCAAGCAGGGCACGGAGGTGTCCTCGTCCGGCGGCCTGGACGTGCTCGCCAAGCCGCTCCAGGGTGGCGCGGTCGCAGTCGTGCTGTTCAACGAGAACAACTCGGCCGCGACCATATCCACCACGGCCGCCGCCGTCGGCCTGCCCGCCGCGGCCAGCTACACGCTCAGCGACCTATGGGCCAATACAACAACGAGCACCGCTGGGCCAATCAGTGCCAACGTTCCGGCCAACGCGGTGGTGATGTACCGGGTCACGCCAGCCGGAGTCGCGAGCACCCCGACGCCCACGCCCAGCCCGACGCCCACAGCCACGCCCACCAGAACACCGAGTCCGACGCCGACGCCCTCGCCGAGCCCGACGTCCAGCACGGGCGGCGCCGCGCTGGCCTGCACGGTGACTTACAGCACGCAGAGCCAGTGGGCCGGCGGGTTCGTCGCCAACGTCATCGTCGCCAACGCGGGCACCGCCGGAGTCAACGGGTGGACGCTCGGTTTCACGTTCCCCGGCGATCAGAAGGTCACCACCGCGTGGAACGCCACCGTGGCCCAGAGCGGGGCGAGTGTGACCGTGGCCAGCCTGGGCTACGACAGCGTGATCAGCCCCGGTGCGAGCATCTCCTTCGGGTTCCAGGGCACCTGGAATGCCAGCGACGTGGCGCCTACCAGCTTCAGGCTGAACGGCACGGCCTGCACCTGACGGCCTCGCCGATGAAGGACGGCGGGGCCCAAGTCTGCTCTCAGCCGGGGTGATCCGGCCCGGCTGAGGGTAGTCAGCACACGTGGAGTACGTGATCAGCGTGGTAGCCGCGGGTCTGCTGGGGGTCGGCTTTGTCCTCCAGCAGGACGCAGCGCAGCAGGCGCCCAAGGCTCATTTCCTGCGCATCCAGCTGCTGGCCGATCTCCTCCGCCGCCCGCGGTGGCTGGCCGGCCTGATCACCATGGTGGCGGGGGAACTGCTGTCGGGCTGGGTCGTCGGTCACATGGTGCTGTCACTCGCCGAGCCGTTGCTGGCCACGAGCCTTCTTTTCGCGCTCCTTCTCGCTGGGCCCCTGTCCGGGCAGGCTGTGCATAAAACCGAAGTGGCCGGAGCGCTGATCCTCATGGGAGGAGTGACGGCGCTGTCGCTGGCCCGTAATGTCCGTTCCCCCCAGGTATACGTCGGGTCGTACGCATACTGGCCGTTCGCGGGAGCCGCGGTGGTTTTCCTCGCGTTCGTCATCGCCGAACTCGGACGCAGGCGCTCGGCTGGTCAGCGGGCCATCCTGACTGGGACGAGTGCTGGCCTCGTGTTCGGGATTGCGGATGCGCTCACCCGCCGCACGGTCCAGATCCTGGACACCGGTCACTTCGCGGCGCTCCTGACGAGCTGGCCTGGCTACTCGCTGATGGCCGTCAGCCTGATCGCGCTGTGGCTCATGGAGAGCGCGTTCAACGCTGCCCCGCTGCACATCTCCCTGCCGGGCATCACCGCGGCTGAGCCGATTTCCGGGATCGTGCTCGGTGTTGTCGTTTTCCGCGACAGCGTGGACGTTTCCGCGGGGGCGATCGCGCTCGAGGCCAGCGGGCTGGTCGCGCTCCTCGTCGGCGTGATCATGGTGTCCCGGTCGCCTGCGCTGGCCCGACTGCGCAGGCTCCACTCACCGCGTCCCGACCCCCCTGGCCCCGCCCCTCAGCAGGGCGCGGGACCGGCCGACGCGGTCAGCGGGGGCGGCGGCCGATGAGCAGGTTGCGCGGCATCCGGCCGGGGCACTCTGCGGCGAGGGACTCCGGGCCGGCGCCCGCCTGCGGGTCGAAGCCCGCGTCCGCCAGCAGGCGGAGCCAGGTACCGCGGCGAAACGCCCCCAGGCGGTGCGCCTCGCGCACGACCTGGACGGCGCCGTCCGCGGCGCGCAGCGTGAATTCGTATTCGGCCTGGATCCAGTCGTCGGCCGGCTCGGGATCCCACGCCCATTCGCGGAAACTCCCATGGCGGCCGCCCGCGTCGCTGCTGCCGCCACCGCCACTGGCGGCGTGGAACGTCTCGGCGGTGTAGTCCGGGACGAACACCGCGATGCCGCCCGGACGGCAGTGCGCGAACGCGGTCCCGATCACCTGCCGAAGGTCAGCTTGGCAGGTCACGTAGTCCACGGCGTCATGGACCAGGACCGCGTCGAACACGCGGCCCAGCCGGATCGTCAGCATGTCTCCCTGGAGGTGCTCGCACTCCGGGTTGAGCTCGCGCGACACGGCCAGCATCTCCTCGGAGATGTCGACAAGCGTCAGGGCCAGCCGCCCCTTCAGGTGGGCGGCGATGTGCCCGCCACCGCTGCCCAGATCCAGCACCTCGCGCACGGGAACCGCCGCCGAGCTGAACACCGCGGCAAGATACGCGGCCTCCTCCGCATACTCCCCCGGAGGCGAGATCAGCGGCCACCACCCGGCGAGATCCCGGTACAGGCGGTACTCGCCCGTCATGCCAGCCATCCTCGCTCACCACCCGGCCCGGGACAGCCGGGGAAGGAAGACGGCGATGCCCACGCCCAGGGCGGCCGTGGAGGAGATCAGCACCGCTCCCGCCGCCGCGTCCTTCGCGATTTTTGCCAGCGGGTGGTACTCGCTGGTGCACAGGTCGGTGAGCGCCTCGATGACCGTGTTCAGCGTCTCGGCCGTGAGCACCAGCCCGATGGCCATCAGCACGCAGGCCCAGTCCACGGCGCTGATCCGCAGGACCAGGCCGGCCACGACCGCGCCGGCCGCGGCCACCAGGTGGACCCGCATGTTCCGCTCGGTGCGCACGACGTGCCACACGCCCTGCCCAGCGAACGAGAAGCTCCGGAAGAATCCGGCCCGTTCGTTCTTCTGCCAGCGGGAGCTCATCCAGATCACCTTCCGGCGGCCGGTGACCAGGTCCCGGAGGAAACCCTGCCGGGTTCCGTGCCCCGAGTTGACGAACGCGCGGACAACGCCTGGCTGTAGGCATAATGTCATCGTCGGCGGACTGAAGTGGCACTCCCGGCCTACCTGGCCGCCATCGGCCGGGGCGCCTGGTTGCCCCGGAGCGAGCAGGTCAGCCCGGATTCCGGGGTGCCGTTCGCCCCGCTCGCCCATGTCGCCATTTGTCATGATCTGGGCGGCCCGGGAGGGGCGTTCGTGACCGCGGGCCGGCTCGCCGACGGGACCGCGCCGCGGGGCCGCTACTGGCCATTCCTTGCCGGTATCTGGTTGTGTGTCTCCGTACGCGCGTGGTAGTGCGCTATACAGAGAAGGCACGAGGGAGCGAGATGCGGCCAAACGACGGGTCCCTGCCAGGCAGGCGAATGGCGCAGGAACGGCTTGAGGCCGTGCGCCGCGCCTTGTCCGAGGCCCCGCTGCCGTTGAAGATCGTGCTGGTCGCGGCAGTGCTGCTGCTCGGAGTCTTCGCGGCCCCCTTCCTCATCGTGGCCGCGTTCATCTACGCGCCGGTCGCGGTCTTCGCGGGGCACCGCTCGCTGGTGGCCTCGCTGGCGGTCGCCGTCTGGGGCCTGGCGGTGGTCTCCGGATTCTCCGGCGGTGACCGTGTCGCCATAGCGCCGCTGATGCTGCTCCCGTTCGCGATGGTGGCTGGCGCGCACGCCCGTCCCCTTTCCCGCCAGTTCGTGCCCTGCCGCACGGTGGTCCTCGGGCTCCTCTGGGCGCTGCCGCCGGCCATGGTGGCCTGGCACCTCTTGCCCAAACAGCCGCTGGTCAGCATCGTCGTCGCCTGGGTGCTCGGCGGCCTGGTGCTGGCCTGGCGGTGGGCCAAGGCGTCGCAGGCGGCCCGTGGTTACGGCCGCCAGCAGGCGCGGGGTGGCGCGCTCGCGGCGCCGCACGAGTGGTCGGGCCGGACGGGGCCGGGCACCGTCCGGCGGCGGCCGGGCGGGGCGCCGCGCCGCGGTGGGCACGGCGCCGAAGCGACCAGGGTGCACCAGACGGCTGATGGCACCCTCAGCCAGTCCCCGCCGGAGACCTCCGCGGACCGCTCCGCCGCAGCCCGGCAATTGCCGGAGATCACGGTCGAGCAGGCCATGGCCGAACTGGATGCCATGATCGGCCTGGACGCGGTCAAGGAACAGATCCGGCAGATCACCGCGTCTGTCGAAGCCGCGCGACGGCGAGCGCTCGCCGGCTACGGCACCGAAAAGCCCATGCAGCACTTCGTGTTCCTAGGCCCACCTGGCACCGGGAAGACCTCGGTGGCCCGGATCGTGGCCAAGATCCTCTACGCGTTCGGTCTGCTCGACACGCCGGCCGTGGTGGAGGCGCAGCGTGCCGACCTGGTAGGTGAGTACCTCGGCGCGACCGCGATCAAGACCAATGAGCTCGTCAACTCCGCGCTCGGTGGAGTCCTGTTCATCGACGAGGCGTACAGCCTGGTGAACGAGGGTGAGGGGCAGGGCGACCGGTTCGGCCATGAG